>JBLMWR010000206.1:0-4079 GCA_050257335.1 Deltaproteobacteria bacterium
TGATCGCATAGCTTTCCGTTTTATGGATGATGTCCATTGCTCACCTTTCGTGTATTTCGTGTGTTTCGTGGTCACACAATCCGTCGCCGGACGATTCAGGATAACCACGAAACACACGAAAAAGACGAAAAGAGAGACGATTGTATCGTTCTGTGCTGTCCTCCTGTGCTGTCGGCCGCGAAGCGATACTGGAACTGGTCTACTAGGCCGGACGACGTGCCGTGGTGGACAGTCGGCGTGATGGGCGTCACCCGACAGGCGCCTGGCCCGCCCCACGCCATGGCTGCGGTGGCCGAAGTCACGGCGGTCACGGCTCTGCCCTGCCCAGATGAATCACCGTCCCGGATTGGCGGATGCGCCCCAATCAATGTACCTCGTTCACCCAACCTGTCACGAACATCCGTCAGATGCTATCCTGAGTTGTTGTCCGTCAACTCACCCCCCGCGTGCACCCAGTCTGCAATGCGTGCTTCTCCCTGTCGCAATTTCTGGACATCGCAGCGGCTGGGCCGGCGCGACGTGCTGTGCGCAGGGACCCTGAGCCTCGTGGGATTGAGCCTGCCGGAACTGCTGGCCGGCAAAGCCGACGCGCAGAACAGACCGGCGGCAGCCGACGGGGCTGCCGGATCGAGCTTCGGAAAGGCGAAGGCCTGCATCCTGCTCTTCATGTGGGGCGGGCCGGCGCAGCAGGATACCTGGGACCTGAAGCCCGGAGCGCCGGCCGAGGTCCGCGGGCCGTTCAATCCGATCGCCACGCGTGTCCCCGATATCCGCATCTGCGAACACTTTCCTCTGCTCGCCCAGCGCACCGACAAGCTGGCCATCGTCCGGTCGATGACGCACAACAATGTCGACCACACCGTGGCGACTCATTTTCTCCTCACCGGCATGCCGCCCCTTCCGGGGGGCACGAAATACACCGACTGGCCCCATCTCGGTGCGGTTCTCTCGCGGCTGGGACGCGGCACCGACCCGCTCCCGCCGTTCGTCTCCATGCGACCCAAACTCCCCGGCGACGTGCCGCGCTTCGTCGAAGAGAGCCGGGGACAATTCGCCGGCTGGCTGGGGCAGTCGTTCGACCCGCTGACGATCGACGCCAATCCCAACGAAGCCGATTATCGCGTCGGGGACTTCAACCTGCCCGCCGAGATATCGGCCCGCCGACTGGAAGACCGCCGCGGCCTGCTTGACCGGCTTGACCGCCAGGTTCGGGCGCAAGGTGAGAGCGCCGCGGTCGTGGCGATGGATCGGCACTATCGGCGGTCGTTCGATCTTTTGCATTCCGCGGTCGGCAAGGGGGCCTTCGATCTCGCTGCCGAACCGGCTGAGATGCGGGCGCGCTATGGACTGAATCCACACGGGCAATCGGTGCTGCAGGCCCGCCGGCTGATCGAACGGGGCGTGCCCCTCGTCACCGTCTTCTGGCCGAACGACGGAATCAAGAACGTCAGCGTCTATTGGGACACGCACAGCCGGAACTTTATTGACCTGAAGGACCGCCTGATGCCTCCGGCCGATCTGGCCTTTTCCACGCTGCTGGACGATCTCGAATCGCGCGGCCTGCTCGACGAAACGCTCGTCCTGTGGACAGGCGAATTCGGCCGCACGCCGAAGATCGGACAGGTCAACAGCGACGCCGGGGCAGGCAAGGACGGCCGCGATCACTGGCCCAACTGCTTCACCAGCGTGCTGGCGGGGGGCGGAATCCGCGGGGGCATCGTGTACGGCGCCTCCGACCGCCACGCCGCCTACCCGGCTGCGAACGCCGTTCCCCCCGTGGACCTCATGGCCACGATGTATCACTGCCTGGGAATCCCCCCCGAGCAGACCCTCCCCGACAATCAGTCGCGCCCGCAGGCGGTCTGCCCGGGATCGCCAATCCGCGAACTGCTCATCTGACGACCGGCCGTGGAAATCGACGAAGCGTCGCGGTCATTGCCGAATCAGGGGCAAAATTTGCTCCGCAGCCGTTCGGGCGGCTTCCTCCCAGCCGAGCTAACGGTAGATTTTCACCGAGACGAACGCGCCATATCCGCTTTTGCGCAGCGCTGCCAGCACCCGCGGAAAGTCGATCGCCCCGGTTCCGAAAGCGGCCCCGTTCGATTCGCACAAATGAAAATGGCGGATGCGCCGGCCATGCTCAAGAATCGTCTCGCATACCGACCGCTCTTCGATGTGCAGATGAATCGTGTCCAGCATGTAGCCCAGCGCCGGTGAGTCCACGCGTGCGACCAGCGCCGCGGCTTCGGTTGCCGTGTGATGGAACCCCACCTGCAGATGATTGACCGGTTCGAGCACCAGCGTCGCCCCGCGTGCCGCGGCCCGCTCGGCCGCGCGCCGCAGGCAGTCGGCGATACGCTTGGCCGCCAACGCGCCGTCCGGCTCGTCGCTCCGCAAACCCTGCATGAGGCCCACGACGACCAGGGAGTGCAGCGGCGCGGCATAATCGACGTACGATTCGAGCCGATCGACGGCCCGCTGCCGCACGCCGGAGTCCGGACTCGCCAGGCACAGCTTTTCGTGCGAATACGACCAGCCGGACAAAAACGAGACCACCGGCAATTTGTGTTGCTGCGAGACGCGCAGCAACTCCTCGGCCGGGTACGGCGGCGGATGCATCGCCGAGAGTTCCACCCCCTGATATCCCATCGCTGCCAGGCGCTCCATCCGCCGGGACAACTCCGGCAGATCGGGAATCGGTTCGTAGAAGAGAAAGCTGAGTTTCATGGGTCGCCGCCCGGGTGTTGATCAAGCTCGGTTCAGTGACGAAAATCGCGCGGTGTATTGCGGCAGACCTCAATTTGAATTCCGGGAATCTGCTCATCCGCCGGAAAATACGGGCACCGCACATTTTTGAACGTAATCCCGCGCAAGGTCGGCGGGGTGGGTCCCGGCGTATTCAGGATATAAGCGGCCTTCGAGAACGCCCCGTAAGCCATCCGGTAATTCATGGGATTCTTCACAACCACGAACTTGGCCGCGCTGGCATCCATTCCCAGCAGTTCATATTGTTCGCCGCACCATTCGTAGGTGGGATGTGAAGCCACGCAGATCTCGATCGCCCCGACATCGACGCGCGCGGACGGACCCATATTGGCCTCCTGCCCGTCCCAGATCCCGCCGCGATACGTGAACCGGCCGTCGCTCAATCGCCGGACGATTCCGCGCACGGCGACCGGCTCGCCCCATTTCCGATCCACCTGATGCCCCAGCGACAGCCCCACCTCCGTCCTTTCACCAGCCGCGTGACACGCCGCCGCCGCAGGGGGATCGACGAGCGGAACGAGACTGGGCTGGTCCCCCCCGGCGGTGAGCAGCGCCTTCAGGGCCGCCGCGCTGTCCCCCGCGGCACCCCCGCCGCAGCAGTCGGCCGTCTCGACCAGCAGCACGGGGCCCCCGTTGACTTCGAGTCCCCGCCGAATGGCGTCCGAGGGCGTAAAAACCGGAGGCTCCAGATCGAACCGCTTCTCCCAGTAAAGGCGGGCGATCTCCTCCGCGAGAGCGTCTGCGAGGTTCGCGTTGTCATCGGTGACGACCACTCCTCCGCCTCCCATATCCGCCAGGTCGAGATAGGGATGGACGAGAAACGCACTGGTCGAATAGACGCCCGGACGCCGTTCGAACGATTTCGCCAGGCGCATGACATCGGCGAACGGTCCGGGCCTCTCGGTGTGCCCCAGCACTCCGCTGACGAGCACCGGAACCTTGGCCAGCGCCATCGTCGGCCGGAGCCGGCCATCTACGATATCGACCAGCGCCCGAGCCCCCCGGCAGCCGGTCTCGAACGCGTCGCGGTGCGGATAGGTTTCCCAGGCCAGCAACGCGTCGGCCGCTCGCACCATCGCTTCGGTCACGTGGGCGTGCAGGTCGAGCGTCGCCACGAGAGGGACGTTTTCCCCCACGACGCGACGCACTGCAGCAAGCAGGTCGCTTTCCAGGTGCCCCATCCCTTCGACCGCCGCCGCACCATGCAGGGCCAGAAGCACGCCGTCCACCGGCAAGACCTGCTGCAGCCGGCCGAGCAATTCCTCTTTCAAGTGCCGATAACAGGCGCCGGTCACCGGCGCGCTGGGGCAGGC
>JBLMWR010000207.1:0-2907 GCA_050257335.1 Deltaproteobacteria bacterium
AATCGTCTTCGTTGCCGCCGGTTTGCCGTCCACGATCACCTCGACCGGCACGTCGCGGCTGTTTCCGAGGCGGGCCCGTTCGAGGTGCCAGTACGGCTTCTGATCGAGCCGGCGACTGCGGATGGCTTCGGTTTCGAGCGTGGGTTCGGGGCTGGCCAGGTACGCCGCCACGTCGAAGGCGACTTTGACCGTTCCCGGTTTGTCGAGATTCAGCCGGCTGATTTTTCCACCGGTTCCCGGCTCTCCCACGGCCACGTTATTGACGCGGAAATCGAGAATGTGGCTGAGGCCGTCGCCGCAGTAGCTGCGGCCGTCCTTGAGTCCCTGCACCCAGTTGTCATACGTCAGCGCCTCTTTCTCGCCCAGCTTCACGTAAATCCGTCCCAGCCCCACCTTGTCGCCGTAGATGCACGGGAAATCGGTCTCGCCGCTGATCCGCGACGTCATCCCGCAGTTGAGCGTGTGGTACCAGATGTTCAATTCCCAGATCGACGGCGTATCGACCGCCGAGATGAAATCGCACACCCCGCTCGTCGTCGTGACGATGTATTCGTTCGCGCCGATGCCGTCGAATTTTGGCATGGCGTAGTCAGGCAGCCTGTCGGCAGCCCTGCCATTCCAGTCTCCCGGCAACCTGTTGTAATTGACAAATTGCCGCGAACCGTCGGGCATGATGTCCGGGAGCTGCAGCCCCCACCCCGAGTGGCTGTAGCCGACGACACCGCCCTGCTTCTGCCCCCAGGCCAGAACCGGCTCGGTCCAGCTCGGCCACTGCTCGATGAATTCGGTGCCGGGATAATCGTCTTCGGTCAGCCGCAAGAGGCACAGGTGGCCGGCGTGCGACGAGGGAAACCCGCTGACTTCCACGTCGTACCGCATCAGGTAATCGGGCCGCGACAGGGCCGACGTCTTCCCTTCGAAATACTGCTTCTGCGCATACCAGCACGGGCCCCAGCTCAAAACGCAACCCACGTTCAGGTCTTCGCCGAGGATGTGCCGCATCATGTCGGCCGGCGTCACCCCTTCGGTCGGGTTCTCGTAATGGGCGCAGCCGGCGGCATGGACGTGATGGTCGCCCGAGATCCACCGCCGCTCAGCGGGATGAATCCAGCGATGCAGCTTGAACTCGGCCGGCTGGCTGACGATGTTTTCGCCGACGACCAGCTTGTGCGTCTCGACGAGATACTCGGGGCCGCGCGAGACCTCGACAGTGTATTCGCCCGGCGGCAGATGCACGGATTCTCCGTCCGAGCGGTAGATCTGGTTGTGAAAGAAGAAATCGGGGGCCAGCCGCCGCGAGGGATTGGGATAGACGCGGCCGAATTTGTCGCGGATCACGAACGCCGCGGTCGTCGGCTTCCCGTCGTAGTCGCTCACTTTGAGGGCCACTTCAACCGCCGGCAGGCATTGAAAGAGGATCGCCACCGAGTTTCGGAAGCCGATATCCTGGGTCCCCTGCCCGACGTTGAACCCGAGCTTGGCCTCGCGCTTCCCGACTTCGCGGCTGTAAAGCTGCACGATGCGGTATTCCAGCCCCAGTCCCGAGAGGCGCGGCTTGAGAGGCTGGGCGTTGAACATGACCCCGTCGAGCCAGCGGTTGGGAACGTCGCCCGGCGTCACGACCAGTTCCGGAGCGGGCTTCCCCGAGCTGCGCTTGTAAAGCGGCGCCAGGTTGGGGCTTTCGATTTTCAGCTCGGGGGTGATCCCCGCCAGGTTCTGGACCTTCACCAGAAACGTCCGCCATCCCTGATTGATCAGCTCTTTCTTCGCCGGTCCTTCGACGACCGAAACGCGGCTTTCGGCGTTGATCGTCACTCCCGCGACGCAGTGCTGATCGAGCACCTTCTGCACGCCGAGCGTGACTTTGCCTGCGTCGGTCCCTTCGAGCGCTGCTTTCAGCGCTTCGCGATCGGCGACCGGCAACGGTGCGCCGACGTAGTCGAGGGCCTCGATGAGCCGTTCGGTTGCCGCGACGAGGGGTTGCGGCTCGACGTCGGTCACTTTCAGAAAGTCATCGGCAGCGAAGACGCGAGCAGCAGACCCCGGCCAGGCCGCCAGAATCGTCAAAGTCGCCAGAAACCACGAGATGTGCGAATGCCGAGATGAAGCGCTCATGCGGGCCCCCTTCTGTGTTGATGGCGTGCGAGACGGGCTGATAGCGTGGCCTATTATGGTTCCCGGCATTGTCCGGCAGCCGGCGGCGATGCGTCAAGCGAGCCCTCATGCTCGTACAGCCCGACCTGTGTTCCTTTCGGAGAGCGTCCCCGTTTCGCAATGGGGCGCGCACGCTTCGCGAACTGTTGTCCCAGGGATTCCGAAGAGGCTGTGAAAAAATCGAACCAGGGGGACTTCCTAATTAAAATGCGGCGATGCCGCATTTTAATTGGAATGCCGGCCGTTGTTCCTGTGCGTTCCGCAATACCAAACTGGAAAACGCGTTCCGTTGGATTGCACGTGGAGTGTATGAGAAAACCCTGAAAGCGGGTTTTCTCATACACTGTCCCCCTGGTTCGATTTTTTCACAGCCTCGAACTGCTGCCGAGTCCGCCGACTCAAAGCCCGGGACCGCCCATCCTCTCCATTCACCGCCCGTCATCAAAACCAGGCCGCGTCAAAAAAATCAGATTTTGCTCATAAAAATCAGGTGACTCGGTGCTGATTTTTTTGAGGATTCCTCGGGAATTGATCCATAAATGTCAATGGCCTCCATAAATATCAGCTTCTCAGGAGATATGATCTTTTTTGGACGGAAAATCATTGAATCTTGGACGGAAAGACAAGTTCCCCACCGCGGCACACCGGCAGCGCACGCGAGCCTTGGCCACCGGCGCAGAACACGGATACTCTCCCTCTCCCTCTCCCTCTCCCTCTCCCTCTCCCTCTGGGCATCGGTATCTACACATCTCA
>JBLMWR010000208.1:0-2633 GCA_050257335.1 Deltaproteobacteria bacterium
TCCCGGAAACGAGTTTAGGGATCGTGTCTATCAGGCGCCCGATGTTGGTTTGCTCACCCGGGGTCTCGGAAGCAAAGGCATCAACCTCGGTGACGTCTTTCGAGAAATCGACGAGCTTGATCTCGATCTCCTTCCCGATTGCATCCAGCTCCTTTTTTACCTCGGCCAGCAGCGCCAGCGCCTCTTCGCGGCGGGTGGCGCCCGCCGGACCGTCTTTGACGCTCATGCTGCGGCTGTTGTCGACGGCGACGACGAAGGCCGAGGCGTGCCGGTCGATTTCCGTGATCTCGATCCACGGGCGGAGCATGGCGACCGTCAGGATGAGCCAGGTGATGATCCGCAACGCCATCAGCAGCTTGCGCTGCCCCGGCGCGAGGTGCGCGATCCGCTGACGATAGGTACGGATCACGACCGCCAGCGAGAGGCCGGCGGCCGCCACCACCCACGGCCAGGGCCAGATCGGATCGAACTGCGGAACCATGCTGGTTCAATTGTACCCGACCGCACGCCGAAATGGGGAGGCCTGAAGACTGGGCAGGGGCAAGGAGCGGGTCGCTCGCGCCTCTTATCTGTCAGGCGAGCGGCGGGCGCGAGCCGCGCGGCAGCGTTTGCCGCCGGGAGACGCTCGCTCCAACCGGCCGGCGGGCACCGCCCGATAGGGTGGTCCCGGCCGCTCGCCAGGCGCGCGGCCATTTGCCGTTGTCATTTTTTTCTTTGGAGCCGCGAAGGTCGCTGGGGCGGGGGGCCTGTCCATTCGCGCAGCGCCTCGGCTTCGCGGCGGCGCATGAGGCGCTTTTCCTGCGGCGTGCGGTCGTCGTAACCGCACAGGTGCAGCAGTCCGTGCACGAGATACAACGCCAGCTCGGCTGCGGGCGTCGTGCCGTACTCGCGGGCGGATCGCCTGGCGGTTTCGGCGCTGATGACGATCTCGCCGTCGATCGTTTTGCCGGCGCCGCGGCGCTCTGCGCGCGGCGAGACGATCTCGGGCTTGCGCTTCCTGCCGGGCAGCCGCGCGGCTGCTTCGAGCGGCCGGGGTGCTGTGGCGCGGTCGTACGGCGCCGCGTCGCCATCGAGCAGAAAGGTGATGACGTCGGTGGGGAAATCGTGGCTGAGAAACTCGCGGTTGAGGGAGTGAATCTGCGCGTCATCGACGATCGCCACGCTGATCTCGGCCTGCCTCACCTTTTCGCGGGTGAGGACCGAGCGGGCCAGCCGCGCGAGGCGGCGGCGATCGACGCGCAGGACGCGCTGCCGGTCGGCGAAGGCGATGGAGCAGGGAGGCACCATTCCGAAATCCCACATCCGAAATGACCGTCACGCCGTGCGCGGCTCGGGGTACTTCACCCGGCCGTGGTACATCGCCGTCAGCGATTTGGTCAGGCTTTCTTCGATCCGGCTCAGTTCGGTGATCGTCAACCCGCACTCGTCGAACTGCCCGTCGAGCAACCGCCGCATGGCGATCTCGTGAACGAGGCGCTCGATGCGGCTGGGGGTCGGCTCGCTCAGCGCCCGGCTGGCCCCTTCCACGGCGTCGGCGATCATCAGGACGGCGGTTTCGCGGGTCTGCGGTTTGGGGCCGGGGTAGCGGAAGTGGGATTCGTCGGCGTCGGTGCGGTGGTCGGGCTGCTCTTCGGCCTGGCGGGCCGCCTCGTGATAAAAGTATTCCACGAGAGTCGTCCCGTGATGCTGTTCGATGAAATCGATGACGGGGCGGGGGAGATTGTGCTCGTGGGCCAGATCGGCGCCGTCCTTGACGTGCCCGATGATGATCAGCGTGCTCATGGCGGGGGCCAGATGACCGTGCCTATTTTCGCCCGCCGAGGCGTTCTCGACGAAGTAGTGGGGCTTGAGCATCTTGCCAATGTCGTGAAAGTACGCCCCCACGCGGACCAGAAGCCCGTTGGCGCCGATGGCGTCGGCGGCCGTCTCGCCGATGCTGGCCACCGTGATGGAATGGTTGTACGTTCCCGGGGCCCGGCGGACGAGCTCCTGCAGGAGGGGATGCGAAACGTCTCCCAGTTCGAGCAGGCTGATGTCGGTGACGGCCCCGAACGTGGCCTCGATGAAGGGAAGGCTGCCGGAAATCAGGAAGCCGGCGGCCACGCACCACCCCCCCCCGCGCAGGCTGCCGAGCCAGCAGGACGGGTCGAGCCACAATGGGGCGCCGCGCGTGCTGTTGAGGCTGATGATCCCCTGATTCTCGACGACGGTCGTCCCCCAGTAGACCAGAAAATAGACGAGGGCCGACCACAGCCCCACCACCACCAGCGTCGATCGCGAGGGGACGCTGCGGAGCAGGATGGCCGCCGTGGCACAGACGCCCATCAGCACGGTGAACTGCCCCAGGTCGGCCCCCGTCGAAACGGTGACGATCAGGGCCAGAGCGAACGCCGTCAACGTGGCCAGCATCTGGCTGAACACCACGGCGCAGACCATGACGCAGGCCAGCACCGGCCCGACCCCGGCCCGCCATGGGTCGAATGAAACGGCCCGCTCGAGCCCCACGGCCAGGACGAACATCCCCAGGTAGAGACTCAGGCGACGGGCATCCCACACCAGGCCCGGTTCGTTTCGGACCAGGTAGTATCCAAACAGTACGGCCAGCACGAGGAACAGCACGAAGACGATCGCCA
>JBLMWR010000209.1:0-4316 GCA_050257335.1 Deltaproteobacteria bacterium
GAGGTCGCCGGTCCAATGGCCCTGTGAATTCCGTTCGCGGAGCAACGCGGCCTTCACCAATCGGCAGCCGTGCGCCTCACGGTCGCGAGCTTCGCGTCCAGACACCCGCGCGGATGCCGTGCCACGTTCTTCGTCATTCGGATTCAGGGCATCCTTCGTCATTCGAATTCTGGTTTTCGTTATTCCGTGCTTGCGGCAAAGAACACAAAGAGGGCGAGGCTCCTGGCGAGCCGCAGGCGGCCTGCGGCTTCAGAGGAGCTTCGCCCTCCCGGATATCTCGGCTCGGGCGGAAAAGGTCGCGACGGCGGCGCCCCGTTTTTCCGCTTCAAGAACCAAAACGCTGTGCGATCTGCCGGCTTACTTCACAACGTCCTTGAGCGCCTTCAGTGCCTGCACCTTCACCTGCCGGCGGGCGGGCTTGGCCGGAACGTCCATCAGTTCGCCGGGCTTGAACGGGTTGGGAACCCCCTTGCGGGCCGGGGTCGCCGGCTTGTGAACGACCCGAATCTTCACCAGCCCGGGCAGGGCGATCACGCCGGGTCCCTTCTTGCCGATGTTCTTGCCCACCAGCGACGCCAGGGCTTCGAGCACGCCTGACACCTGCTTCTTCGAGAGCTGCGTCGAATCGGCCAGCGTCTTGAGAATTTCGGTCTTGCTGATTGACTTGGGTTTCGCTGCGGCCATCTTCACCTCCTGAGATCTGGGGATCAAAACCAGTGTTTTCCGCCCGGCAAACGGGGCACCGTGGTGGTAGTAAACTCGCGGCTGATCCAATTGTCAATGACCGGACCCCTGTTTTTCCCGAGAAATCCCGGTTTTTTCTTGAGGACGGACCGCCGGGAAGAATGCTCAGACGCAGGATTCCGGTTGTGCAATGAGCGATTCGCTCCAGCGAGCCGCGAAGTTCATTCCCGCAGTGTCGGCGCCGCGTTGCTGTCGCGCTCTGAACAGACAATTGGATCCGCAACGGCGCAGATACGCTCGCCGGATCCCGGCGGTATGACGCCGCCGGCTCGCTGGGGCAAATCCTGCGTTCTGTGAACTCCAATCGCTGCAATGCCGCCGCGCGATCCTCGCTGAAGGTTCGCCATTGCCGCTGTTACGGGCGTTTTGCTAAACTCGCGCAGCGTACGATCTT
Organism: Deltaproteobacteria bacterium; assembly: GCA_050257335.1. Taxonomy (GTDB): domain Bacteria; phylum Planctomycetota; class Planctomycetia; order Planctomycetales; family Planctomycetaceae; genus JACQFH01. Next base: position 1,139 of record JBLMWR010000209.1, read on the forward strand.
CGCGCTTTATCGAGGGAGAAACCGGGAATGGCGTCGTTATCTCAGGCCGATCTGGCCGATTTGAATGCCGGCATGGAGGGTCGCACGCCCGGCGAACTCCTGGTTTGGGCCAAGGCCACTTTCGGCGCGCGGGTGGCGATTCTGTCGGCGCTGCAGCGGGCCGGTTGCGTCGTCTGCCACATGGCCTCGGCTGCCAGCGTCAAAATGGACGTCCTGTTCGTGGATACCGGAGTGCTGTTTCCTGAAACGCTGGCGACCCGCGACAAATTGATGCAGCAATATGGCCTGAACATCATCACGCTCTCTCCGGAGATGTCGATGGAGGAGCAGTCGGAAAAATTCGGCGTTCTCTATCTGACGCCGGAAGGGCAGAGCCAGTGCTGCGAGATGCGCAAAACCGCGCCGCTGCTCAAAGTCAAAGGCCGGTACGACGCGCTCGTCGCCAGCCTGCGGCGCGGGGACGGCGAAAAACGGAGCAAGGTCCCCATCCTTGCCGTCGATCCCAAAATGAACTGTCTGCGCGTCAATGTACTCGCCAATTTCACCGATCAGCAACTGGCCGATTACGTCGGCGAGCATTCGGTCATCACCAACCCGTTGCACAGGCAGGGGTATGCGACGATCGGCTGCAACCGCTGCACGACGCCCGTGCTTCCCGACGAACCGAAACGCGCCGGGCGCTGGCGGCACCTGGGGCCCTGGGCCATGTACTGCGGAATCAATCCCACCGACCTCGACCGCGGCACCGACACCGCGGTCGACCTGCCGCAGGAACTGATCGACCGCATTCTGGGCCGCAAAGTCGATTTCGCGATTTAGGCCTGTGGATGGGCAGCGCAGCATTCCTGCGTATGCTCGCATTCGGACAAATGAACGATGCTTGAATCGGAACTCGCCTTCGCCGTCGAAACCGTCCGCTCGGCGGTCCGCATCTGCCGCCAGGTGCAGGGAGAGATCGCCCCTGGCCGCTGGGATAAAGAAGACCGCACCCCCGTCACGGTCGCCGACCTGGCCGTGCAGGCGGTCGTCAGCGGCGCGCTGCACGAGCGCTTTCCGGACGACCCGCTGATGGCTGAGGAGGGGAGCAGCGAACTGCGCGAGCCCGCCTGGGCCGATCTGCTCGCCAGAGTCACCGAGCACGTGCACCTGGTTCGCGCCGAGCGCCCGCAACCTTCCGCGATTCTTGACTGGATCGAGCGCGGCCAGCAGCCGATCAATCCGCAGAAGCGTTATTGGATTCTGGACCCGGTGGACGGCACCAAGGGTTTCCTGCGCAAGGAACAATACGCCATCGCCCTGGCGCTCGTGGAACGGGGAAAGGTGCTGCTGGGGGTGCTCGCCTGTCCGAACCTGCCCGCGGCGCTCAATCGTGCCGCCGCTTCCACACCGGCGGGGCTCGGCCAGCTCTATGCGGCCGTCCGCGGCGGAGGAGCCGAACGGATCGACCTGGGGCCGGAGGACTCGCTTGCGGCGCGACGGCCGATTCGCGTCTCGGCGAATTCCGACCCGGCCCTGGCCCGCTGGTGCGAACGCGTCGAATCAAGCGACCGGAACCACGACCTGACGGCGCAGGTGGTCGAGCGCGTGGGGATCCGCGCGGCTCCCGACCGGCTCGACAGCCAGGCGAAGTACGCGGTCGTGGCGCGGGGAGAGTCGGCGCTCTATCTGCGGCACAGTCTCAACCGCAATTACCGCGAGAAAGTCTGGGACCATGCCGCGGGCGTGCTCGTGACCGAAGAGGCCGGGGGCCGGGTGACCGACGTTTCCGGCCGCCCCCTCGATTTCTCGAGGGGACGTGAGCTTTCTGACAACCACGGCATCGTGGCCACGAACGGCCTCTTCCACGAGCGGGTCCTTGAGGCCGTGCGCGAGGTTCTCGAGCGAATTCAGTGAGGGTGCCGCCCTGAGCGCCCGACGCTCATTGGCGATTTCCGGGAGACTGACCCGTTCCTTTCCCTCGCGCGCATTGAACCTGTACAAATAATCAGTTATCATCATCGGGCAGTCCCGTGCCATTCCGAAAGCCGAGGAGGTCGCTCGTGAGACGCCGAACGGGCCGGGTATCGCATCTCCGTCGCTGCAGGTATATTGCTGACTTGAAGGGACTCCATGCCGCAAACTGCTGAGAATTTGACCGAATTCCTCCCTCGCGAGCTGCGGTCGCTTAGCGATCCGCAGACGGATCTGCCTCGGATCGCCAAAGATCGGCGATTGACCGCGCTGATCGAGGCCGCACTGCGCGACATCCCCACGGAGCACGATCTGCGGCTGGGAGACGCGCGGGCGCTGGAACTGGAACCCGAAAGCGTCCATCTGGTCCTCACATCTCCCCCGTATTGGACGCTGAAGGAATATCGCGATTCCGAAGGCCAGCTCGGGCACGTGGACGACTACGAGCAGTTCCTGTCTGAGCTTGATTCGGTTTGGAAGAATTGCTTCCGGGCGCTCGTTCCCGGCGGCCGGCTGATCATCGTCGTGGGGGACGTCTGCCTCTCGCGCCGCAAGAACAACGGCCGGCACACCGTCGTGCCGCTCCATGCGTCGATCCAGGAGCATTGCCGGCGACTCGGCTTCGACAATCTCGCGCCGATCATCTGGCACAAGATCGCCAACGCCGTCTACGAGGTCGAAAACGGCGGCTCAGGTTTTCTGGGGAAGCCGTACGAACCGAACGCCGTCATCAAGAACGACATCGAATTCATCCTGATGCAGCGCAAGCCGGGCGGTTATCGAAATCCGTCCGTGGCGACGCGCGTATTGAGCGTGATTCCAGAAGAGAAGCACCGGGAATGGTTCCAGCAGATCTGGCAGGGGCTGACGGGGGCGTCGACGAAGAATCACCCCGCCCCTTTTCCGGTCGAATTGGCCGAGCGGCTGATCCGCATGTTCAGCTTCGTCGGCGACACGGTGCTGGATCCGTTCATGGGGACGGCCACCACAAACGTCGCCGCCAGCCGGTGCGGTCGCCACAGCATCGGCACCGAGATCGACCCGCACTATTTCGAGTACGCCCGCAAGCGCGTCGATGAGAATTCGCGCAGCCTGTTTGCGACGGCCACTATCAAGGCGTCATGAATCGGCTCGCATACGCGCGAGCTAACCGCGCGATGAAGGTGTCGTAATGGTCCCGGTCGCCAGGCTGGGGGGCAGGCGGATTCGTCCGCAGCGTCGCGGGGCC
>JBLMWR010000210.1:0-3955 GCA_050257335.1 Deltaproteobacteria bacterium
GCGCTGTGGTGGGACGTCAAATCGGGATGATTCATACAGACCGTCCCGGAAGGGCCGGCCTGTTTGCGCTCACAGTCACGTACCGTGGCGGGCTGTTGCGGCTCACGCGCAGGGGTGATGGGGATTCTGGTCGTCGCCGGCCGGCGTAACGCGCGCAGGCCAAAAACCAGATGACGGGCCATCACGAAACGCGGAGCGCGCCATCCCGCGCAGGCTATCGCGGGGGGCGAAACACGGAACTCTGGGCGAATCGCGGCAATCCGCAATCGTCTTCAAACTGGCCGAATCGCGACTCGAGCCCGGGCGGTGCGGAAGAAACCTCGAGAATCCCCCAGTGTCTGACCACGATCTTCACCGGAGTCACGGGCATCCCGAATGGTCGCGGAGCGTCCCTCGAACACTGGGGACCGGAGCAGGGGAGGCGGTGAACTGGAGATTGCGATGGGTCGATTTGCCCCACCTCTGCCTCGCGTACCGGCGGCGACTGCATGCCGGAATGCGCCGCGCCATGGACGCCAATCATGACGTAATCGCCGCAAGCCCCCTTGGCGGGAGCGGGCGCAATCATGCACTGCGCCACGGCGATCAGCAGCGCCGGCAGTAGCCACTTGGCAGGCAAGTCTTTAGGCAACAAAACCATTCATCATTATGTTAACCACTTTTTTCCTGACTTTCAACGGGAATTTCCCGGAAATGCCCGCGCGCCGAACTGGCAACGCCCACCCACCGCGACGTACAATGTCCTTATGCGGCTGGCTCGGTTCGCAGCCGGGACAACACTTGGTGGTGCATGAAAGAAATCGCGCATGGCGAAACGGCGTAAACCGGCGGTCCGTTTGAACGGCCCGAAACACAAGGCGGAACATTCCGCCAGCCGTCGCATCGCCAGGCCCAAAGCGTCGCGACGAAGTTTGGGCCGACCGCGTCCGCGCCGTTCGCCGCTCGATCGGGCTCAGGAACTCGCCTGGAAGGCCTTTGAAACTCCCGATCTTGAACGCCGCATCGATCTCGCCCAAAAGGCGCTCGAACTGTCGGGGGACTGTGCCGATGCCTACACGATTCTGTCGCGGATCGTCAGCGATCCGCGACAGGCGCTGATGTTGCTCGAGCAGGGCCTGGCCGCGGCTGAACGGGCCTTGGGGCCGCAGGCAATGGCCGAAGCCGTCGGGAATTTCTGGGCCGTCGTCGAAACCCGTCCTTACATGCGCGCCCGGCAGGCTCTGGCCGAGTGCCTGTGGACGATGGGACGGGGTGAGGAGGCTGTCGGTCATCTGTACGAGATGCTGCGGCTCAACCCCGGCGACAATCAGGGTATCCGCTATCTGCTCACCGCTCACCTGCTCGAGCTCGGCCGCGACGCCGATTTCGACCGTCTCACCGAAGAATACGACGAGCCCAGCGCGTTCCTGACGTTCTCACGGGTACTGCGCGAGTTCCGGCGCAGCGGCGACTCTCCCGCCTCCCGCGGGCTGCTGGCGAAAGCCCAGGTGGCCAACAGGCATATCGTGCCGCTGCTGTTGCACGGCGCCCCTCCCGAACAGGACCTGCCCGACAGTTTTTCACCCGGCCAGATCGATGAAGCGCTGCTGTACGTGGCGGATTTTGGCGGGGGCTGGAAGCAGGTCCCCGGGGCCATTACCTGGCTGCGGCACGCAGCGCACTCGGCATCCACCCGCCCGCGCAAGGTCCCCGTCGGGCCGACGGATGCCGCCAAGAGGCAACTGGAACGGCTGCCCCAGACTTATGGCACGATCTGGCAGGTCGCCGTCAGTCGCGTGCCCACCTGGATGCGCGACGGCGAGCGAATGGTCCGGCCCTGGTCGATCCTGATCGTCAATCATTCGGAACATCTGATCATCGGGCAGGAACTGGTCGCGCAGGAGCCGACAGCGGATCTGGTGTTCGATCTGCTGGCCCGGGCGATGCGTCAACCGCTGGCGGGCAAGCGGCACCGGCCCAGCGAGATTCAGGTGCGCGACGAACCGCTCTGGAACGCGGTGCAGCCGCACGTCGAAGAAATCGGCATCGATTGCATCTTTCGCACGGACCTGGAAGAAGCCGATTTCATCCTCGGCGAGATGCAGAAGCTGATGCGGCCGGAAGGACAGCCACCGGGAATCTCCGAGCCGGCAACGTTCGCCTCGGCGCAGGGGGCGTCGTTCTATGAGGCGGCGGCCGCCTTCTTTCGCCGCGCTCCCTGGCGCCAACTTCCTCCCACCGCGATGATCCAGGTCGATTGCCCGCAATTTCGCGAGTTTGGTCCGGGGCGCTGGTATGCGGTGGTTCTCGGGCAGGCGGGACAGACCTTGGGCCTGGCGGTCTACAATGAGCGGCGCGCGGTCGAGGAGATTTGCAGTGGCTGCTGTTCGTCCGACGGCCCGGGCGATGCCACGGCGCTGTCGCTGTTGTTTGGCGAGGGTTTCGAGATTCCGATCGCGGACTGGATGGCTGCCGAACAACACCATTGGCCACTGGCCGGCCCCGAGGCATACCCGCTGGTCTTGTGCAGCACGGGGGGCGTCAAGGTGCGGCCCCTCGAACCCTGGGAGCTGCAATTGCTCGAAGCCTGCGTGCGGACGATCCCCGATTTTGTCGAACAAAACCCCTATGTGAAGGGGACGGCAACCGCGACGTTCGGCCTCGTGCCGCCAGCAAACCTGAAGCTTACCCTCTCATGGGTCGAGCCGGAGGAGGGTTGCGGCGCGGATTGCGATCACTGCGAGCATTAGCGCCACGCAGCAGGCGCTTCCACGCCCATGCTGCGGTCGCTTACCACGGGACGGCAACTTTCATCGCCGCTGCGACTTCGCCCAACTCCTTCACGTGGTCGCGATGCAGGGGAATTCCTTCTTTCCGCCAGCGCTCGGCACGCGCCCATTCGAGCTCTCCGGGGAGCGTCACCCGCGCAAAGCCCGGTTGCGTCCCCAGGGCCCGGATGTCGGCCATCGTCCGTTCCATTTCGTCGTAATATCGCTCCAGATCGCCGAACTGTTTGACGTCAATGGCGTAAAAGAAATGCTCGGAACCTTCCGCCTCGGGACTGCGCGTCTTGTGCAGCGGCATCTTGCCCCCCTCCAGGGGCCCGGCCAGAATCGAACACAGAAACGCCAGACCGTATCCGCGGGGCCCGGCGGCCGGGAGCAGAGTTTTGGCGTCGGCGGGGCTCTCCGTCGGATTTCCGTCGGCATCGAGCGCCCACCCTCCCGGGAGGTGCTTCCCGTACATTCCCAGGGCGTGGACTTTCCCCCACGATGACACGGCGCAGGCCATGTCAAGGCAGAACGGGGCGCCGCTGCGAACCGGAGCTGCCCAGGCGAAGGCATTGTTGGCGGTGGCCGGCTGGCGGCTGCCGTACGCAGCCACCGTCGCGGTCCCCGTGCTGGTCGTGCAATACCCGATCGTCCCTGCCTCGGCGGCCATCAGCGCATACACCGACGCGGCCCCGAAATGCTGGCTGTTGCGAACCCCCACCGTTCCCGTTCCCACAGCGCGGGCCATCTCGATCGCCATCTGCATCGCTTTCGTCGAGGCCACATGGCCGAGGTTGCGGCCGCCATCGATCACGGCCATCGCCGCCGTCCGGGTCGTCACCAGCGTCTGTCCGCGCGGGTCGATGTCGCCGCGGTCCATCGCCGCCAGGTACCGCGGCGTGGCCCGGCTGCCGTGCGACTGAATGCCCCGCAGGTCAGCCTCGATCTGTCGGGACGCAGCAGTTTCAGCTTCGGCCCGGAACATTCCCTTGCGGACATACAGGGCCGTCATGAGGTCTTTGAGGGGCCCGGCCGGTACGATGACATCCTGCGCCGGGTCGAGCGGATAATCGGGAAGGTCGGGCATGATTAACAATTTCGGATTGTGGATTTCGGATTGAAGAACGCGTTGAACAACAGCATGCATTTACACGGCACCGCGTGATGCGGCGGCGCCGCGCTCGTGCAGCGCCTGCTGGATGTGG
>JBLMWR010000211.1:0-3995 GCA_050257335.1 Deltaproteobacteria bacterium
GAAATCTTCGCCACCCTCTACGCCCGCCTGGGGATCGACGTGGCCCACACGCAATTCACCGATCTTGCCGGCCGCCCGCAATACCTCGTCGGCGAACACCTCCCCGTTCCGGAACTGATGGCGTAGGGTGGGCACCCGTGGGGCGGGCTACCCCAGCCCGCCCGTCACAAACGGCCGATCGGCAAACCGGGTAACGCCACGGTACTGGAGATCCGCCACGCAGAGTGCCGGCGCGCCGGGATTCCCACGCTGAGCGTGGGAAAGAGGCGCTACCCGCCGATGCGGCGCGACGGCGGCGGCCGGCGGGGGGGCGCTGCGGGCTTCACCGGCGGCGGCTTGACCTGCGCGGCAACCTCGGCGGCGCTCGACTTGATCGCCGATTCGGGAAGCGATTTTCTCAGCCGCTTGATCTTGGCGATCTCGTCCGGCGCAAAGGTCAATTTCCCCCGTTTCATCACGGCGCGAACTTTCCCCAGATTGACGAGCGTGCGGATCTCCGTCTCCGGCATCCCCAGCTCAACCGACGCTTCACTCAGCGTCTTCATCTGCAGCGGCATGTTGACGTCTCCTTCGGGACAATCGGTCTTATAACGCAATTGAACTCGTGCAGCGGCCCCTGGTCAAGCATGAACGGACGGGCCTCGACGACACAGTCCGCAGCATGGGCTTCCAGGCCCGTGCGTAAACTGTGTGAACCAGACTCGTACCGCGATACCAGTCACGCACGGGCTTGGAAGGCCATGCTGCGTTTTCGACGGTTCCCCAGGCAGAGCCCGGGAGCGAGAGGCTCTGTTCCGATTCCGCGCGCTTTACTTCAGGCTGACCAGCTCCTGGTCGTACACCTTCTGCAAGGCTGCGAGCGCCGCCGTGTCGAGGGTGGGGGCGGCGAAGAGTTTTTCCAGTTCGCGGAAATAGAGCTGCTGGTTCCGGGCGGGATTGAAAAAGATCAGCACCCGCGCCCGGGCCGGGCCGTGGTTCGTGAATCCGTGATGGATCCCGCGCGGCACAAACACCACCGATCCCGCCGGACGGAGGAACTTCTCGCCCGCAACGATGAATTCGATCGCCCCCTCGACGACGCACAGCGTCTCATCCATCGTGCGGTGGACATGGTAGTCAATCGTCGCCGCGCCGAGCGCCAGTTCGTAGAGCTCGAACGCGCCCCCGTTCTGGGAACCGGCAACACGGGTGAAGATGGTAAACGGACCGGCGACGAACTTTTCTCCCTCGCCGGGGGAGAGGATGGACGAATTGGGCGGCAGCATAAAACACCTCCCCGAGAAGGATTACGCAGAAACGCGAAGATAAGACAGGGTGACATGGCCAGCGAATCGGGCTGTCCTGGCCCGATTAGATTCGCCGGGCGGGCCGGGGTCAAGCATCGCGTTCCCGGTTCTGCAGCAGATCAGGGAATAAATCGGCGATCCGGAGACTCACACCAGCCAGTCAGGCTTGAGCAGCATCGTCAGCCCCAGCGCCAGAATGACCAGACCGCTGGCCAGCTTCAGCCACCGGCCTTCGCGTTCCTGGAGCTTGCGGTGCGACAGCGTCACGACGGCGATCGTGAGCATGATCGTGTCGTCGAACATGTAAGCCACAATGTACAGCCCCAGGTACAGATAATTTTCCCACCAGGGATAGTTCCGAAAGGTCAGAATCTCCGTATACATCGCGGGCAGGCCGGCCGTGCACAAAAGTTCAATCGTGTTCACCAGCACGGCCAGCACCACGGCGCCGGTGAGCGCGACCAGAATGTATTTCGCTGTCATGATCTGCCGCACCCGCGCATAGATGCCGGGCTTGGCGGATTCCGGGATCGAAAATGAGAATCCCCGCCCGAACGACACAAAATCCTTCACGTTGACGAGGCCAATCACGACCGCCAGCACTCCCAGCGCAATCTGCGCCCCCCGGGCGAGTCCGATCAGCAGAAACACGTTCAGCCATGCCGCCATGAAGGCGAAATAGGCCAGCCCGCTGACGACGACGAATGTTCCGGCGATCAGAAGAAGCTTCCGGCGGTCCTTGAGGTTGACCAGGACCGACAGCAGAAAGATCAGCACCCACATGGCGCAGGGATTGAATCCATCCAGGAGGCCGATCAGAAAGGTGAACGCCGGCATCCCCAGCACACTCACCCGCAGCTTGCCGAACAGGGGTACGTCGATCTCGTCCCGCGCCGACTGGCCCTGCGGCGTGGATTCGACGGCCTGGGGGGCTTCCGGCGGCACGCCCTCGTCGGGAACGGGAATCTCCTCCGGAGTGACGTCCGGTTCCGGTGCCGGGCCCAGAAGGACCAGCGTGGTTGTCGGGCAGATCGCGTCGATCCACCACACGCCCCAATTGCCATACAGGCCCATCGGCTGAGCGGCCGGGGGCGTCTTCTCCGCCGGCGGGGAAGATCGCTGCGGAAGGTCCTTTGAATCCGGCACGTCGTCGGCCGGACAGCGCGTCGTGGCGTTCTTGACGAGGCTCTCGATCTCCCGGCCCGTGGATGCGGCGTCCCGGAAGCCGACGATGATGCGGCCATAGAGGGAGAACATCGGCAGACTCGGCACCTGGACGCGATGCCGCCCGGCCAGATCCTGCATGCGGTTGCGCGCTGCCGGATCCTTAAAGACGTCGTAAACTCGAACCGGCAGCCCCGGATACCGCCGCTCCAGATCCGCGAGGAATTCTTTGGCTTTGGCGCAGTGCGGACAACCCTCGCGCGCAAAGACCTCGATCGTCAGCAACTCCTCAATCCGCCGCCCGGTCGTCTGGTCGTCACGGTAGCCGACGCTGAATTGATTGCACACCAGGATCCCCGGAACGCCCGGCGTCTGAATTCCGAACTGCCGGGCGAGGGCATACAGCCGCTTGAGGGCGGCGCCGTCCGCCACCACGTCGTGATAAGTGACGCGGACGTTGCGCCGCCGTTTCGACAACTCGGTGAGAAACTTCTGCGCCTCGTCGCATTGTTTGCAGTTGTCGCGGGTGAAGACCTCGACGGGAAAGCAGATCGCTTCCGCACGGGGCGCGGCACGAGCAGGCGCGCGGGGATCGGGTCCCGGGTCCGCCAGCACGAGCCCGGCACTCAGCACAAGCACTGGAAGGGGGAGCATTGCCAAATCCTTTCCGGCAGATGGTTGATTCCTCTGTGACTGCCCCGTGTTATTCGGCAGTCATTGCCGGAGAGTGCATAAGGTCTTGCGAAGACCGGAAGCGACGGCGCCCGTCGATGCCGGTACAGCAAAATGCAACCCGGCGCGGGCATCGTGCGGGCGATCGTAGCCCGCACAAAGTCTGCCTGACAGCAGCAGAACAGTCGCAAGGCGATTTGGCCGCACGGGGCCTGTCAAGTCGGCGGCAGACGTGCGGTCCTCGGCGGGTACATCCGTTGAGCGGGGGGCATAGACCGGTCCTCTAAAGTGCAGTGGCTTGTCACTGCGTCAGGATCCTTTGGCCGACGGCGCCCCGGAGAGTCAGGAAGCCGGCCGCCGTCCAATAGACTCGCCGGCACGTCGATAGCCGCGCAACGCGCCGTGCCGTCCAAAGTCCAAAAGCTGGAACAAGTCCCGGCACTCCCTGGCCGGCCCGTCCGCAATTCGGCGCCCCTCTCTCGGGAAGCGGATCCGACCGGGATAAAACCGGTGGCTCACCGGGTGTCTACGATGTGTTTACGATGTGTTTACGATTTTGACGGTGCGGAATTTCGAGGCGTTTTTCGCGATCGCCGGGAACTTTTTTCTCGATCGCATCGCGCTCGCGCAAGCGACGGTTGATGTATAATGGCGGACGAGAAATGAATGGTATTCGCGCGGAGCGCAGCGCGGTGCCGGTCTTCATGTTGCGAAGAATCCGGCCAATTTTTCGGATTTTTTGCAGATCGGAAAGGGGCTCCCGGACCGCGCGGTCGCGGCTCCGCAACCGATGACGCCATCCCCGGTTGTGGCGAGCGCCCCGTTCCGCGGCGCGCGAAACGCGCACGCCCGTTTTATACACCCATAGATATT
>JBLMWR010000212.1:0-5835 GCA_050257335.1 Deltaproteobacteria bacterium
GTTCGGCCTCCCGCGCCGGTTATGGCGATCTGGGCGTGAACCGCAAACGGATGGAGGCGATTTGCGCAGAATTCGGCAAATGAGTGAATGAGTGCCGCGGTCGGCCATGCCGTTGGCAGAGCAGGACGACCGGCGGTAGGATGCAGGGCCCCGTCCGCGACGCCGCGGTGGCGCGAGTCCGTTCCCTGGCTGGCTGCATTTTTCCACCATGTCTCCGTCAGACCTCCCCGAAACGCCCCAGCCGTGGTACCGCGGAATCGCGCGTCGACAGTGGCTGGTTCTGGCGGTCGCTTCGGCGGGGTGGATATTCGACGTCTACGAAGGGCAGATCTTCAACATCACGAGCGACCAACTGCTGGCCGAAATTCTCGACGTCAGCGCCACAGACCCGGCTGTCAAACGCTACGGGGATTTTTTTCTCGGAGTATTTCTCGCCGGCGGAACGGTGGGAGGGCTGTTGTTCGGGTCGCTCGCCGATCGTTGGGGCCGGCGGCCGACGATGATCGTGACGATCCTCATGTATTCGCTCTTTTCGGGGCTCACCTTTTTCGCCCACGAGTTGTGGCAGGTGGCGGTGCTGCGGTTTCTGGTGGCGGCCGGAGTGGGGGGCGAATGGGCCGTCGCCGCCGCTCTGGTCGCCGAGGTCTTTCCTCCGCAGGCCCGCGCCCAGGCGTCGGGAATCTTTCACGCCAGCAGCATTCTGGGGACATGGCTGGCGACATTTGCCGGCATGGCGGTCGCCGCGAACTGGCGCTACGCCTATCTGCTGGGAATCCTGCCGGCGCTGCTGATCCTGTGGGTGCGCTCGAGCGTCGAGGAGCCCGAAGCGTGGATCAAAACGGAGGCCGAGGCGGGCCAATCGGGGGGAATCCGGCCCGGGAGCTTTCGGGAACTGCTCGGCGACCGTCGCTGGCGGCTGCGGGCCGTGCTGGGAATGTGTCTGGCGGCGGTGGGGCTGGGAAGCTTCTGGGGAGTCACCGTCGCGGGACAGGGGCTGGCGAAACAAATGCTGCTCCTCGAACAGGTGCCCGAATCGGTGGCAGTCGAACGGGCAAAGTTTGCGTATGGATTCGTACAGACGGCGGGGGGCGGCCTGGGATTGCTGGCATTCGGGCCGCTGTGCGTCAGGCTGGGGCGCCGCCGGGCCTTTGTCCTGATTCAAATCGCCGCCGCGATCTTTGTCCCGGTCACCTGCTTCTTCCCCGCCACCTCCACGCAGCTTCTGTGCCTGTTGCCGGTGTTTGGATTTCTCACTCTGGGAATGCACGCCGGTTTCGCCATCTACTTTCCCGAACTTTTTCCAACGCACCTGCGGGCGACGGGAACGGGCTTCTGTTTCAACGGCGGCCGGCTGCTGGCGGCTTCGATGCTCGTCTTTTCCGGCTGGTTGAAATCGCTGCCGGGAATGGATCTGCGGACAGCCGTCTCATGGCTGGGGCTGATTTTCATCCCGGGGATCCTGATCGTATTCTTCCTGCCAGAAACGAAGGATCAGCCATTGCCGGAGAGCGCGTAACGCATTCTTCGTTTGCAGGACCAGGAGAAATCTTGTCCGTGGGACTCAATTCATGCGAATCCTCATCACGGGCGCGGCGGGCTTGATCGGCAGAAAGCTGACGCCGTGGCTGGAGCGCGACCACGAACTGCGCCTGGGAGACGTGCGGCCGCTCGCCGGCGATGCGCGGTACGTTCGCTGTGACGTTACGCGGCCTGCCGAAGTTCAGACGGCGATGCAGGGAATCGATGCCGTCGTTCACCTGGCGATCGCGGCCGGCCATGAAGGGGAATACGAAGACGACGAGTTCAATCAACAACGGTTTGACGTCAACGTCAAAGGGACGTGGAACGTCCTGGAAGCGGCCCGCCGCGCAGGAGTCCGGCGCTTCGTCCACACCAGCAGCCTGATGGTGGTGTGGGGCTACCCGCCGACGGAATGGGTTCCGTCCGATGCGCCGGCCCGACCGGTCGGGACTTATGCCCAGACCAAGTACCTGGCGGAGATCCTCTGCGAACAGGCCGCGCTGATGTCGGATCTCTCCGTCGTCTGCCTGCGGATCGCCAGGCCCATCGATCTGGATGATGCGTCGTGGAAGCAGCGGCCGCTTCGTCCCCAATGGATCGCGTTTCCCGATCTGGTCGAGACTTATCGTCTGGCCGTGACGGCCACTGACATCAAATTCGACATCGTCACCGTCGTCGGCGAGAGTTCCCGGCGACGCTGGGATCTTTCGAGGGCCGAGCGCGTCCTCGGCTATCACCCGCGATATCGGCTGGAAGATCTGGGATACACGCTGGGGGATGAGCGGCTGTGATATTGGCTCCAAGTCACGTAGCGTGGGCTTCCTTCCGCATCCGGCGACTCATCCTGTATATTCGGCGCAGCGGATCTTGACATGGTTGCTTCGCCAGAGTGATATCACGACATGCAATTTCGACCGTTGGGGCGCACCGGCCTGAATCTTTCGATCCTGAGCTTCGGCGCCTCGTCACTCGGCCAGGAATTTCGCCAGGTGGACCTGCAGGAGGCGATCCGCTCGGTTCGGGTGGCCCTCGATCTGGGGATGAATTTCATCGACACGTCCCCTTTCTACGGCCGCGGCATGAGCGAGTGCCTTCTGGGGGTCGCGCTTCGCGAAGTGCCGCGAGACCGCTATTTTCTGGGGACCAAGCTCGGCCGATACGACCGGGCCCATTTCGACTTCTCGGCCCGGCGGGTTGTGGAAAGCGTTGATGTGAGCCTGCATCGCATGGGGGTGGAGTACCTCGACATCATGCTGTGCCACGACATCGAGTTCGTGGAAATGTCACAGATCGTCGAGGAGACGCTGCCGGCATTGCGGAAGATTCAGCGGCAGGGGAAAGTGCGGTTCGTCGGCATCAGCGGCTATCCGATGAACATTTTCCGCTATGTCCTCGACCGCACCGACTTGGATGTCGTCCTGTCGTACAACCACTACACGCTGCAGAACACCATGCTGGCCGATCTGGTTCCTTATCTGAAGCAAAAAGGGGTCGGCATCATGAACGCCGCGCCGTTCTCGGCACGGCTGCTGACGAATTCCCCGCTGCCTCCCTGGCACAAGGCCACTGCCGAAGTCCGCGCCACCTGCCGCCGCGCCGCCGACCATTGCGCCGCGCGGGGCGTCGACGTCGCCCAGCTCGCCGTGCAGTTCTCGCTCGCGAACCCCGACATGGCGACGTGCATCGTCGGCTCGGCGAATCCCGAAAACGTCCGTAAGTGGGTCGCCTGGTCCGAGCTGCCGATCGACTGGAAACTGCTGAGCGAAGTGCTCGAGATTTTGCAGCCGATACATAACTGGTCCTATGTCGAGGGCCTCGCTGAAAATAACGACCCGCAACCAAAGCGATAGAACAATGATATGTGTTTAGCCGCCCCGCCTGCGGGGCGCGTGTCAACGCGCGCGAGGCAAGCCCCGCGGCTGAACACCAAGCCGATATTGAACGATCTCAGGAATTGACTCATGAAAGCGCTCTCTCTCGAAGCCCCGAAACAATGGAAACGCCTCGACATTGCCGGGCCCGAAAAACCGGCCGCGGGCGAGGCCCTCGTGCAGGTGCACAATGTCGGGATCTGCGGCACCGATCTGAGCGGCTATCTCGGGAAGATGCCCTTCTTCAGCTACCCCCGGATCCCGGGGCATGAACTGGGAGTTGAAGTTCTGGAAGTCGGCCCAGGGGTGACCAATGTCAAGCCCGGCGATCGCTGTTCGGTCGAGCCATACATCAATTGCCAGAAGTGCTACGCCTGCATCCGCGGCCATACGAACTGTTGCGAAAAGCACCAGACGCTCGGAGTGCATTGCGACGGTGGCCTGCGGCCGCGGTTCCTGGTGCCGGCCCGCAAGCTGCACATCTCGCGGAAGCTCAATTTCGAGCAATTGGCCCTCGTCGAAACACTTGCGATCGGCTGTCACGCCGTCAACCGGTCGGGGCTGCGCGGGCACGAATCGTGCCTGATCATCGGCGCAGGTCCGATTGGGCTGGCGACGCTCGAATTCGTGAAACTCACGGGGGCGCAGACAATCATGCTCGACATGAACGAAGCCCGGCTCGAATTCTGCCGGCGGGTAATGGGGGTGCCGCATACGATCCAGCTTTCGGACAATCTCGATCAGAATCTGCGCGACCTGACCGACGGGCATCTTCCCGACGTGGTGATCGACGCCACCGGCAACAGCAACTCGATGTCGAACGCCTTTAGTCTGATCACGCACGCCGGGCGACTCGTCTTCGTGGGCATCACGACCGAAGAGGTCCACTTCCGCCATCCCGTCTTCCACAAGCCCGAAGGGACGCTCCTTTGCTCGCGCAACGCTCTCTCGGCCGATTTCGCGCGGATCATCGCGCTGATTGAAGAAGGCCGGATCGACACCCGCCCCTGGATCACGCACCGGGCGGCATTCGACGAACTGATCGACGTCTTCCCCTCATACACCCGTCCCGAGACCGGCGTCATCAAAGCGGTCGTGGAGGTGGGCGAGTGAGCGCCGGCGACTTGCCCGAAACGCTGTTGCAATTCGGCGCCGGCCGGTTCCTGCGGGCCTTTGTCGATCGCTTTGTGCAGAACGCGAATGACGAGGGAAAGGGGGTGGGTCGGGTCGTTGTCGTACAATCAACGCCTGGCCACAGGGCCGAACTGATTAACGCACAGCCCGATGGGTACCACGTCCTCGTTCGGGGATACCACGAGGGGAAGCTGGTCGAGCGGATCGAGCCGGTGCGGTCGATCCGTCGGGCACTGGTGGCCCAGAACCAGTGGGACGATGTGCTGGCTGTCGCGCGCTCTCCTGAACTGCGATATGTCGTCACGAATGCCACCGAGGCGGGATATGCCGTCGATGCCGCCGATCGCGTTGATTCCGCGCCTCCCCGCTCGATGCCCGCGAAGCTGACAAGAGTGTTATGGGAAAGATTTCGGGCGGACGGAGCACCGCTGGTTCTGCTCCCCTGCGAGCTGATCGAGGGAAATGCTGCAAAACTCTGCGAAATCGTCTGCTCACTCGCGCGGCAGTGGTCAATTCCCGACGCCTTTGTGAACTGGATCACCAGGGAGTGCCAGTGGTTGAAGAACCTCGTCGATTGCATCGTGACCCCCGGTCCGGCCGATCATCCGCGCGCGGCGACCGACAAATTGCTGGTGAGTGCCGAGCCCTACGCGCTCTGGGCCATTCAGCGGCCGGCGGGAAGCGAACCCCGATTGTTTCGGCATCCGGCGATCAAAATCGTGGACGATCTGGCGCCGTAATTATCTCCGCAAAGTAAGAATTCTGAACGGCCTGCACACGGCGATGGCCGCGAAGTTTCGGCCGGCAGGGTTCGAAACGGTGCTGCAGGTGCTGTCGGATCGCGATGCCGTGCGCTGGTTGCGGGCCCTCTTGTACGAAGAAATCGTTCCCACGATCTGCTACCGTGTGGAGGACGTGGCCGAATTCGCCGACCAGACCTTCGACCGGCTGCGTAACCCGTTCCTGGCGCACAAGCTGGCGGACATCGCCATGAATCACGCCGCGAAGGTGCAGGTGAGGTTGCAACCGACGCGGGTGGACTACGAAAAGATTTTCGGGAGGCCGCCGAAGAAGCTGGTGGAGGTTTTGCAGGCGGGGACGCCGTTGCAAGGCGGGAATTGAAAATTGCAAAATGAAAAATGCAAATTGATGAGATCGCGTCGGCGATAAAGCCGCAAATGACAAGCCAGTAGAATGGAACGCGACCTCGCCAACCCCCCCCTTGCTGAGGGGGGAAGACTTCAAACTTTGTTCGTTGCCTTTTCGACCCTGCTATGATTCGCTCCTCTGTTACCGTCAGTCTCGTGCC
>JBLMWR010000213.1:0-7933 GCA_050257335.1 Deltaproteobacteria bacterium
CGGTCCGGGGTTGGAGGGGCCGGCCGCCGGCGCGGCCTCGCGCGCCTCCCGCCGGGTCAGCAGAATCCCTCCGTGGAGCGCTGCGCCGTGCACGACCGCCTCGTCGGGCGAGAGGCTGCAGTCGAGGACGCGATTGGTGACCCGTTTGAGCATCTCGCGAACGTGCGGGACACGGGTCATCCCGCCGACGAGCAGCACGCGGTCGATCTGCGGCCACGACAGCCCGGCTCTCTCGACGATCAGTTCGGTCGTCGCCTGGGTCCGCGCCAGGAGGTCGGAGGTCAGGCGATCGAACAGGGCGCGCTGCAATTCGATGGAAAACCGCTGGGCGGCATGCGAAATCACGACCCGCGTCGACGTGCGGGCCGACAGGGCGTGTTTGGCGTGCTCGGCCTCCTGGTACAGAAACGCCAGCGACTGCGGATCGTCGCGCGGATCGGAGCGGAAACGTTTTCGGAACTCTTCGGCAAGGTACTCCACCAGGCGCTCGTCCCAGTCGCGCCCCCCCAGGCGCACGTCGCCGTCGGTGGCGATCGTCTCGAAGCGCTCGCGCGACATGCGGACGATCGAGACGTCGAAGGTCCCGCCGCCCAGATCGAAGACCAGCACCGTCGATTCCTGCCGGGCGAGGGCCCGCCCGAACGTTTCGCTCTGCTCCTGGCGGCGGCGGTGGGCGTCGAACGCGAACGCCAGGGCGGCGGCCGTGGGTTCGTTGATGATGTCCAGCACCGAGAGACCGGCGATGCGGCCCGCGTCCTGCGTCGCCTTGCGGCGCGTGTCGTCGAAATAGGCGGGAACGGTGATGACCGCCTGCCGCACGGGGCCGAACCGGGTCTCGACGTCGGCTTTGAGCCGTTTGAGGATCATCGCCGAGAGGATTTCGGGCCGGTATTCGCGTCCTCCCACGGTGCGCGAATAGCGGGCGTCCCCCATGTCGCGTTTGACGCAGACCGCGGTGCGATCGGGATACACGCATTCGCTGCGCTTGGCCTCGCGGCCGACGATCACCAGGTCGTCTTCCACCACCACCACGCTGGGGGTGATCAGCTCCCCTTCGCGGTTGGGAATGGTCTGCGGAACCCCTTCGCGGGAGAGGCGCGCGGCACACGAAAACGTGGTCCCCAGATCGATTCCGATCATGCCGGAAAAATCGGGCTGCTTAAGCATCTGTTCAAGATAGCAAATCGGCTGGGGGGTTCCTATCGAGGGCGAATCACACTTTCCGTCCCCCGATTTTCGCTATAGAATGTAAGCGACGAGTCATTTCCTGCGGTCACGACGGGTTCGCCGTCGTGGACATCCCGATTTTTCGGAGAATTGTATGCGGCGCGCATTCTGGAGCACGACGGCCCGGATGGGATATTTGGCGGCAATCGGGGCGGCGGTGGCCCTGGCCGGGCTGGCGCCGCCGGTCAGCCGCGCCGCCCAGAAGGCCGCGGCCGGCGGAAAAGGGGGCGGCGTTCTCGATCGCGAAGACCGGATCCTGCAGACCAGGGACGGGGGCAATCTGCACATCAGCTACTACAAATCGCCCGGCGACAAGGAATCGCCGGTTGTCGTGCTGCTGCACATGAAAGACGGCAGTCGCTTCGTGTGGCAGGGGGACAAGGGCTTTGCCCGCCGGCTCCAGGAACAGGGCTTCGCAGTGGTCACCGTCGACCTGCGGTATCATGGCGAGAGCAAGGTCGGAGGCGCGGTCGGCGCGGGCAACGTCAACCAGGGAGGGGGCAAGAAAAAGGATAAGAAGCAGGCTGGCCTCGATCTCCGACCGATCGACTTCGAAGCCATGGCCGAATTCGACATGCAGGCCGTCAAGGGCTTCATTAAAGACGAGCATCAGGCGGAAAACCTGAATATGAACAAAATGGGGATCGTCGGCCCCGAGATGGGGGCCAGCATCGCGGTCGCCTACGCCGCGATCGACTGGGACATGGCCCCCTACGACGACGGTCCCGTCGGCGCACAGACGCCCCGCGGTCAGGACGTGCGGGCCCTGGTCCTCATTTCGCCGCGGGAGAAATACCACGGCATGGCGATGGCCAAGGTGATTACGCAGTTGAAGGACCCGGCGCTGGACATTGCATTTCTGATCTGCTGCGGCGGAGAAGCTCAGGACAAGAAAGAGTCCGAGAAGGTCTTCAAAATGGCCGCGACCCCGGCCATCAACGAAAGCCGCATGTTCTTCAAGTCATACGACAAGGCGCGGCTGACGGGGACGGATCTTCTCGACAAGGGGCTCGATCTCGAAGACCGGATGCTGGCGTTCTTCGACAAGCACCTCAAAAAACTCGATGCCCCCTGGCGCAACCGCGAAAGCCGGCGCAAGAAGCTCGACAAGAAGAAGACGTAAGATTATTTCGCATCGGCGTCACCGAGCTCGCTGCGGGCGTCGTTGCCGGTCGCGACGACCGCCATGTCGACGTCAATGAGCGTCGCCTGTTTGAATTCGTCGGCCGACGCCGCCAGTTCCTTCCTTTCCTGGGTGAGCGTCACCTGGAAGCGGGCCAGCCCGAAGGGGACTGCATCGCTGCGCCACAGCACCGCCGCGTTGGTTGAACGGCTGGTCGTGCTCTTGAAGAGGCGGCTTCCCTTGTACAGGCGCGCCGCCACGGCTTCGCCCGCGACCTGCACCTGTTCGCTCTCGTCTCCCTCGGCCTTGAGGTTGGGATAATACGTCACGAGGGAAATGGTCGGGTACACTGCGAGGGCTTTTTCGGTTACGGCCTGGGCATCGCGCTGACCGACTTTTCGCCATCCCTTGACGATCGGCAGGAACGTGACCGGAATGCCGTCCTTGTCGGTCGTTTCGCCGATCACCGCCTCCTCCGGAATCAGCACCTTATACACGAAGGTATCCCCCGGCCCAGGCTGCTTGTCCAAGCCGCTCGGCTTTGTGATCGATTTGAACTCGACCCACCGGCAGGGGACTTCCTTTTTGATTGCCTTCCCGGCGTCGTCCGTGCCGTCGATTTCCGCCGTTTCGCTCCCCACCGCGCTGATCGTCAGTTCGCCGCGCCATTCGAGCATTTCATCGCCGGCAGCAACGTTGGCGCGGGCCCGCGTCTGTTTGTACGTCCCTTCGAACCGCACCCACGTGCCGTCTTCTTTGGGAAGGCTCCAGATCAGTACCTGGGCCGAGGTGGTGGGGAGAGGGAGGGCCAGCAAGGTCATGACCAGCGTCAGAACTGCGATCAGATTGGCGCGCATGGTGCGAAATCTCTGGTGAAAATCAAGGGCGGATGACAAGACGGCGAGCGCATGAAGGCGGGGTGACCGACCAGCCCATTCAGCGGGCCCCGGGCGTCGCCGGCGGATCGTCGAGCGGGGCTGGGCTGACCGCGTCGGGTTTTTTCTTGACGATGGGTTCTTCGATTTTTTTGATCGGCTCTTCGTCCGGATGAATCTTGAACGTCTTGGGAGTATTGGAGTCGATCCATTTTCTAAGACTCGCCAGCGACGTATCCATCCCTTCCGAATTGACCACCACATTGCGGACGACGGGCAAGACCACGTCGAAGGCCTCCTGCACGGTTCGCTTGTAGCTGGCCAGCGGTCCCTTTTCGGCCTGCGTCAGCAGGCCGCGTTTCTGGTCGGCGTCCAGCGGCTTGAAGGCGCCGTAGACTTTCATGAAGTACAGCTTCCAGATGTCCCGCTCGGGTTCTTTGCCGTACGCCTCGGCTGTCTGCAGAGCCAGCAGCGCCGTTTCGTAGGCGATCAGCCCGGCATCGATATCCGCGCTGGTGTACTGGAGCCGGCCCAGCGACAGGGCGGCTTCCGCGCGAACCAGCCAGGGGCGGTCGGCGTCGGCCAGGACTTGCGCCAGCTCCTGGGGAACGATGGCGCGCTTCTCGGCGTCATAAACGACGTTCAGTTTCCCCAGCCCTTCCGCCACCCGCCACTGGTACCACTCGTGCTCGTCGGCGCTGTTGTGCAACTGCTCCACAAGCGCTTTGACGATCGTATTGCGAAGCGGGAGCTTCAGCTCCGGAAGCTCGCCCAGTCGCACGAGGCCGATCACCCCCCAGATCCGCGCCGCGGTGAGCTGCTGTTTGTCCTTGACCAGCTCGAGCAGCGGCTCGAGGGCGCGAATGCATGGTTCGGCCGCCTTCCGGTTCCCGTCACCATCGGCCTCGTTGTACAGCGGGTCGGAAAGTTCCGCGAGCAGGATCGCTCCGTTGATGCGGGCGACGGCGTGGTATTTGAACAGCCGCGGCGCTTCCTCGGCGATCGTCTTCAGCATGAACTTGCGGGCTTCGCGCGAGCCGGTCCTGCTCGTCGGGGAGGTCTTGACATCTGTCAAAATATCGTTGCGGTAAAACCAGATCTTGTCACGGTTCTCCTTCCGCGTCAGCAACGAGAGCTTATACCGAATAATGTCCGCGACCTGCTTGCGGTCGGCATCGCTGGCGAATTCCCCGGCGCCGATGATCGTCTTGTATTTGCTGATCGTCGCGTTGTAAAAGCGCTTCGAACCGGGCTTGTCCTCCGGAAACGGATACTCGATCCACTCCTCGGTCGTCGTCAGCGCTTCGGGAGGTTCCTGTGGAACGCGATAACCCGACGGGAGCTTTTCGGGGTCGACCGGTTCGGCCGCTTTGGTGCGCTCCGTCGGCGCCTTCTTGCCGACCGGCTTCTTCATGCCAGGCCCCATCATTCCCGACATCCCCTGCGGGTAGCCCGAGCCGCCCGACATCGGCGGCCCCATTCCCGGCGGTGCGCTCATCTCCGGGTAGCCGGGCGTCGCGCCTGCGGATTTGCTCTTCTTTTTCGACTGCGCCGCGGCTCTCGCCGGGGCGAACGCGCACGCCGCCAGCAGGCTCACCGACAGCAGGCACGACAAGGCAACCCGCCCTGTCACGACCCGCGAGTTCTCTGGAGACTTCTGAGGAATCGGCATTATTGGTCGGGGCACGGTGAGAGGGAATCCTGACTCACGGATCCGTGGTCCTGAAAGATCGCGGTCGGTCGCGAATGGCGCTGGGTCGCAGTAGAATCAGCTCGTAGAATAACAACGAAGAGGCCGGATTGCCAACTTCAAGACGTGCCATCGCGTACGCCCCGTTTCTACCCTATCAACCGTTGTCGGCGACTGTCAAGTTTTTTCCCTGCTGGACGTTAAGTTTTGCGCGATGATCGACTCCTCTGCCCCGTTCCTCTTCACGGATTCCCTGTGCCTGGAACACCGCACCGGCGCGCATCCCGAGTCCCCCGAACGGCTCCGTTTCCTTCACGAATTCTTAAAACAGCAGGCGGTTTCGTCGCGGTTCAACCCCGGACACATCGAGCCGGCGCAACCCGCACAACTGGAACTCGTCCACGATCCGGCTTACATCGACGCGGTGCGCCGCTTCGCCGCCGCCGGGGGGGGACGCATCGAGGACGACACGGTCGTTTCCCCCCGATCGTTCGACGTGGCCTGTCAAGCGGCCGGGGCGGCCCTTGCGGCGGTCGAGGCGGTGCTGCAGGGCCTCGCTCCCCGGGCCCTGTGCCTGGTCCGCCCTCCGGGACATCACGCGCTCCCCAATGCAGCGATGGGGTTCTGCCTCTTCAACAACGTGGCCCTGGCCGCTGCCCATGCCCTGAAGCGCTTCGGCCTCAACCGCCTCCTGATCGTCGATTTTGACGTTCATCACGGCAACGGGACGCAGGACGCGTATTACCGGAATGGCGAAGTCTATTTCTTCTCGATCCACCGCTCGCCGTTCTATCCAGGAACCGGGGCGGCCCATGAGACGGGCTCGGGGCACGGGCTGGGAACGAAATTCAATCTGCCGGTGCGCTTCGGAACCCCCCGCCGGACGTATCTGGAACAGTTCCACACGACGCTCGAACAGGCGGCGACGCGGGCCCGCCCCGAATTGCTCCTGCTCAGCGCCGGCTTCGACGCTCACCGGGCTGACCCGGTCGGCTCCCTGGGGCTCGAAAGCGAAGACTTCGAGCCGATAACGCGACTTTTGGTCGAGGTCGCCAATCAATACTGCCACGGGCGGATCGTCAGCCTGCTCGAAGGGGGCTACAACGTGCACGCCCTCGCCGAATCGGTGCAGTGCCACATGGAAGCGCTGGCGAAAGAATAGCTATCGCTGATAAATGGGCAAGTACCCGTTCTCAAGCTGCAAGATCGTGGTGTTGATCGCCGTCGTATACACCGGACCGACGTGCCCCTCTTTCCAACTTCCGTCGGCCGACTGCTTGCGGAGGATATTCTGGCTGATGGTGCGGCTGTAACTCTTCCACTCTTCGCCCCCCAGGCGATACATCACCTGGGCATAATAATAATGCGAATAGTGCCAGTGCCCGAACGAGCGGGCGTCTTCGCCGCTGGGGGACAGATTCGCTTTGCAGTAAGCCAGCAGCTTCTTGACGTATTCTGAATCGTATTCCCCCGAGTTGAACAGGCACGCCACGGCCGCGGCAGTGATCGGGGGTCGCGAGCCGCCCCCCTTGATGCTGTACTGCACCCCCCCCTCGGGGGTCGTGCACTTCTTGATATATTCCACGGCCCGGTCGATGATCTCCTTCGGAACGGGGATTCCCGCATTCCGGCAGGCGCGGAGCCCCTGCACCTGCGTGATGCTGGTCGAGCCTTCGTCGAAATCGCCCCCGTCCTTCGCCGAAACGTATCCCCAGCCCCCGGCCGTGGTCTGCGCGGAACCGCAGAATGCCACCGCCCGGGTGAGGACCCGCTTGAGCTGTTCGCGGCGTTCGGCGTCTTCTTCTTCGCCGAAGATCTGCGACAGGAAGAGCATCGAGAAGCCGTGGCCGTACATATAGTGATAATCGTTCTTGTAACCGATCAGTCCGTTGGGCTGGGCGCCGCCGCCGGGCTCCGCCAGATCGACGAGGTAATCGACCGCCTGGCGAATGTTGCGGGCGTACTTGCCGCGCGTCGTGGTCGAGCCTTCACAGGCCATGGCGTTTCCGGAGAGGGCGGTCATGGCGACGCGGTATTGCATCTGGTTGGCTTCCCAGTACCCCTGCCGCTTCTGCTCGCGGGCCAGCCAGTCGAGCCCCCGGGCCACCGCCGCTTTCACCTTGGGGTCGAGCCGCCCCGCTCGAGCCTCGGGGAGGGGGCCCAACAGCAGCGACGCTCCGGCTGCCGCCAGGAATTGTCTCCGTTTCATTCCGAACCCTCCTGATCTGGGCGTCGCCGGCCGGACGCAGCCCCATCGGGCCGCACTCTGCGTACAAACGTTCAGCCAATTAAAGGATATCCGGCGGGTGGGCGCGGGACAAGGAGAGTTCGTCGGCGTTCGATGGACCTTCGGTGCCACCGGCGGGCTTACGCCACGCCGCTCGCCGGCACATTGGCATCTTTGCCTCCAGCGAACGCGCGCCTCAACTCAATGAGGCCGCGCGGCGGCCGGTGCCGTTTTTGTGGCCGTTGCCGTTGACGCCCCCCTTTGCCTTCTGATTCGAGAGGAACCGCACGTTGCCGGCACCGAGCACCTGTTCGAGCTCGGCGGCCAGGCCGCCGTCGGCGGCGACTCTGGTGGTCGAGGCCGGAGCCAGCAGGTAGCGCAGCTTGATCGACGGGTTGTCGTCGTCGAATGATTCAATCACAATCGCCACGCCGCATCGCCCCGGATGGCGGTGGAGGATCTCCCCCACCCGGTCGATCTCTCCCTCCCCGTGCAGACCCCGCTGGAATTTAATCGCCACCTGGTCGGTGAATTTGCGCGACGCCTCGTCGATGCTGATCAGGTTATTGACGACGACGTTTGGCTCGCGTCCCCGGCGATCGACGCGCCCCTCGATGAAGCAGATTGCCTCGGGTTTCACGTACTCGCCCAGCCGCGCGAAATCTTCGGACGGCGCCGAGGAGTACGAACGCGGGCGTTTTGCGGGAGCCGCCCAGCGGTACCAGGAGGGCGTGGTGCGGTCCGAGCGGCTGGCCCTGCTGGCCCACCCCCTGAGCGAGACCCTGGGTGCC
>JBLMWR010000214.1:0-2813 GCA_050257335.1 Deltaproteobacteria bacterium
GGGGCGAGGTTCCCGGCCAGTTTCCCCTTATGACGGTCCGCCGGCGTTGTTGGCCCGTGGACCGCGCCGTAGCACAGCCACAGGTACCACGGCTTACCGGCTTCGCGGTGCTGGCCGCGGATGTACTCGACCGCCCGGTCGGTGTAGTTGTCGGTCGAGTAACCTTTCGTCAGTCGATCTTCGCCGTTGAAGGTGAGGATCTGGTCAGTGTAATAGTTGCCGGCATTTTTCGGATGCGCAGGTCTGTTCCACACGATCTGAAAGTCCCAGTCGCGTCCGTAACCGGCATCCGTCCCGGTGTGCCACTTGCCGATCTGTGCCGTGTGATAACCCTGTTTGCGGAACTGCGCGGGGACGAAAGGGCACTGCTCGGGATCGTATCTGCTGCCGGGATACGTCCCCTCCATCGTCATCGACATGACGGCGTGCTGCAGCCGGCCGGTGAGCAGCGAAGCCCGCGACGGCATGCACCACGCCCCGAGATAGCAGCGCTCGAAACGCACGCCCCGGCTGGCGAGTCGGTCGATATGAGGCGTTGCCACCCAGCCGGGAGCGCCGGGATAGCAGCTCAGCGTCTTGTACGACTGGTCATCGGCGAAGATGAAGAGGATATTGGGACGATCGTGTTTCGATTTCTCCGCCCCGTGTGCGAAACCGGCGAGGGCCGCGGCGGTGATGGCGACGAGCAGACAGACAGATGACATTCGGGCGCGGCGCGGCAAGTGTCGTTCCTCGGTGAACATTGTTCTGTACGGGTTATCGCCGGCGATACAACCACCAGTTCCAGCCTGAAATGCTGCCGGCGGGAAACTCGCGGACCAGGTCGTAGACGTTGCCGTAGCGATCGGTCCAGGTGGCCGGGCGCGGAGGGTCGCCGGCAAAGCTGTGCTGCAGGTACCATTCAACGCCCTGCGGACCAGAATCCGCGTGCGTGACGTAGACGAACTGCTTTCCCCGGCCCTGATAGACGTCAGCGTTTTGCGCGGCGTAGAAGGCGGCGAC
The DNA here is from genome assembly GCA_050257335.1 of Deltaproteobacteria bacterium. Taxonomy (GTDB): domain Bacteria; phylum Planctomycetota; class Planctomycetia; order Planctomycetales; family Planctomycetaceae; genus JACQFH01. Next base: position 1,003 of record JBLMWR010000214.1, read on the forward strand.
GGTTGAGTTCCGAAAATCGAAGTCGCCGCCCAGCACCACCTCGGGACCGGAGCTTTGCTCAGCCATCCAGCGGACGGCGGCCGAATACTGGGCTCTCCCCTCGATGATCAAGCGGGTCACCGGCACGAGATTGCACAGTCCAAAAGCCCCCAGCAATCCGGCCGCCAGAATCCGGCCGGCCCTTCCCGCTGCGATCCACCGCGCCAACAGATTGCCGACGGCGACGTAGCAAAAAATCATTGGGACGAGGAAATGTCGTGGATAAACGAATTCATACCGGCTGACGAGAATGACCGCCGCCGGCGCGAGGAAAACCGCAGTCGCATAAAAAACGCCGCGAATCCGATCGACGCGAAACTCATTCGTCAGCGCGAGGGCGATGACAATCGCGGCAATCAGGGCGGCAGCCACGGCCGCGGTCCCGGTTTCGGGGCCGCCCGCCGCCAGGGAGAAAGTCGCCACGAGAACGCGCTCGATCGAGAATGTCTCGCCCCCACCGGGAATCAGGTCCTGGACGAAAACCATGTAGACTGCGAGACAGGTCAGGAGAGGCACAAAGTGCAGGAAGACCGCCTGCCGCAATCCCAGTGGGCGCCCGCAGAGGCGCAAGATCGAGTACACGCCGAAACCGGCGTACGCAAACGCGAAGGGAAGTTGCGAAAGAAACCCCAGGCTCACCGAGAGAGCGAACAGGGCGAGATTCCATCCCCGCGGCTGATCCAGAAATTCATCGAGCGCCCACCACGCCGCAAGCGTCGCACAGGTGAGGTACGCGTAGCCGCGAGCTTCCGTGCCGTACAGGACGAAAACGTGGGACAGCCCCAGCAGGAATAAGACCACCGCACCTGCCGCCGCGCCGTTCCGCCGTCCGACGCGGTACCCGAACCACAGCGCCAGGCAGCTCGCGAGGGTCGCTGGAATCCGATAGACAATGGGCGGGACGCTTGCGCCCAGTCCGTAGACGATCAGGGTGTTGAGAAGATGGTTGTTGTCGTGGTTGAACAGGAAAATCTGCCACACCGATTCCATCGGAGCGAGGATGAGCAATGTCCAGATCTCATCGAGCACCAGATCCCCGCGCATCGCCGCCAGGCGCAACCCGATGGCGATCAAGGTCAGGGCCGCGAGGAAAAGCGGCCTCGCCCTTTCGGAAAGTACGGCATCAGTCCCGGGGCCGTTCGTGACGTTCATTCCGACAATCCTGATCGAAGGCACGGCCGTTGTCCAATGGCGGCATTCGACCGTATCTTCCAGCACGACGGCTCCGGAACCTCGAACCCCTGAATCCGCTGGTTGCCGGCGTCCGCGACGCAGACCTCGTTCTTTTTGCTGACGGCGATCCCGATCGGCGAATAGAACTCGCCGGGCTGGTCGCCCTTCTGTCCCCACGCCAGCAGGAATCTCGCCAGCGGCGCTTCATCCGCAAAGACGCAACGCAACATTGAGGTCGCACAGCCGGCACACGTTCACGGTGCCTCGCTCACAAGCGGCGGCTCTACTCCGTCTTCTGCGTCTTCAACCACTCCCGGTATTGGGGCGACTTTACAAACTCCGCAAAGATCTCCACTTTTTCCAGGTCCCCCCACTGCAGCCCGAATTTCTTTTCGAGAACCGCCATATATTTTACCGTATCGTCGAAGTTCTTCTCCGCCAGCGCCACGTCGAGGCCGATGGCGTAACCGTCGCGCTCCTCCGGCTCTGCAGCCAGAACCGCGTCGATGGCTTTGCGGGCCTCCGCCACCTGATCGAGTTCCAGAAGGAAGGCGGCACGCTTGGCGGAAAGGAGCGGATCGCCTCCGAGGGCCGTGTTC
>JBLMWR010000215.1:0-3672 GCA_050257335.1 Deltaproteobacteria bacterium
ATCTCAGAATGCCGTAACCACCGACTCCGAAATACTTTCTGTCTTCCGATCTCACCCAGCAATAATTGGATATCTTTATCCTGATTGTCACGTCAGTATAATTCGGCTATACTGGATGTCAAGGTCCAATTTCCTTTATTTGCACCCGGAGAAAAAGCCGTGCTCTCGCAGACTGTCGAATACGCCTTGCGGGCGGCGGTCTATCTGGCGGACCAGGCCCCCGCCGCGCGCACCACCGAGCAGATCGCCGCGGCGACGCGCGTTCCCCAGGCCTATCTCTCCAAGGTGCTGCAGAACCTCGCGCGGGGGGGAATCGTCACCTCGCAGCGCGGGCTGCACGGCGGGTTCCTTCTCGCCCGGAAACCGGAGCAGGTGACGATTCTCGAAGTCGTCAATGCCGTCGATCCCATCCAGCGCATTCACGAATGCCCGCTGGGGTTCGCCGCGCACGGCGTGAACCTGTGTCCCCTGCACCGCCGGCTCGACGACGCCCTCGCCAGCGTCGAAAACGCCTTCCGCGACAGCACTCTCGCCGAAGTTCTCGCCGAGCCCAGCCGCAGCGTCCCGTTGTGCGGCATGCCGCAGTAGCCATCCGGCCGCGACGCCCGGCATGATGCCCAAGATATGACAAGTCCCACAGGCTTGCACGTTTCGCCACGAACCCCGATAACCACGGGGCGGTTCTTCCGCAAACGCGAAGTTGAGGACCATTGAAAATGCTGACCGAAGAGGGTTGCCGCGCGCGGCGACAGCGGCTGTGGAACACGGTCCCCGGCGATATCGAGTGGATCGTCATCACCGAACCGCGGCACCTCGTCTGGCTGGCCAATTTCTCGCCTTCGCCATTCGTCTTCAATTCGCAGGGAGCATCGGCGGCGCTCATCCTGGGACGGGACGGCGCCGCCATTCTCATCGCCGACAATGTCCAGGAGCCCTTCCTCGAACCGGCCTTCGCCAGCGAGAAGCTGGCGCCCCTCTGGTATCGTTGCGTCGAATCGGCGGGCCATCGCACGGAATTGCTCGTCAGCGCCGTGCTGGAACGCCTGCAGAAATGTTCCGGCAATTCGTTCGGGTATGAGGCGACGGCGTGTCCCGCGGCGCTGATCGACGGCCTGCGCCCGGCCCGCCCCGGCGTGCGGTGGACCGATGTCGATGCCTCCATCCGCCGATTGCGGCGGACGAAGGAAGCTGACGAAGTGGCGGCGGTCCGCCGGTCGCTCGCGGCGGCCACCGCCGCGCTGGTTGCCGCCATGTCCGAATTCCGCCCCGGCATGACGGAATTCGACGCCTACCGGCTCGTGCAGCGCGTCGCCGGCGAAGCAGCCGGCTGTCACGTGCTCGTCTATGGAGACTTTGTCAGCGGCCCGCGATGCGAAAAGGGGGGCGGCCCTCCGTCATCGCGCGCCGTCCGGGCGGGGGACCTCGTTCTGCTCGATTTCTCGGTCGTGATCGACGGCTATCGCGGCGACTTCTGCAACACGTTCGCGTGCGGCGCCCGCGCCACGCCGCGGCAGCGCGAGCTGTACGAGGCATGTTTTGCGGCCCTGCAGGCCGGCGAACGCAAACTCCGCCCTGGTACCCCCTGCCGTGAGGTTCACGAGGCCGTTCGCAGCAGTTTCGCCGGGCGCAACCTCGCCGGCCATTTTCCGCATCACGCCGGGCACGGCGTCGGCCTGGGACATCCGGAAGCGCCGTTCATCGTCCCCGAAAGCTCCGAGACCCTGGCGGCCGGAGACGTGGTGACTCTCGAGCCGGGCCTCTACCTTCCCGGCATCGCCGGCATGCGGTACGAACGGAACTACGTGATCACCCCGGGCGGCTGCGAATCGCTGTCGGATCATCCGATCGCGATCGACGCCTTCCCGTAGAAGCGGCATCCTGCCGCTTTCGCGATGACGCTCACGCGCCCAACGCCGGTCCTCGAGCCCCGCCATCGGCGCCCGGGCGCGTTCGGCCTCATGCGTCGCGGCGCAGGTGCTGGACCCACGCGGGGGGGAAGTTGACGAAGACCCAGTCGCGGCGGAAGCGGTGCCGGCCGAGGTAGTCGTGCAGGACGCTTTCGAGATCATCCAGCCGCGCGCGGGCGGCGCGGTTCGAAACCGCCTTGCGCAAGGGCCGCATGTACATGTACTCGAAATACGACAGCACTCCCCCCGGCGCGAGAAGCTGAAAGAAGACGCCGAATATCTCGCGCACCAGCTCGGGGGGAAAATTGTTGAACGGCAGCCCCGACACGATATAGTCGTACGGCCGGGCCGCGCGGAATTCCTGGATCGGGCACTGGTGAATCTCCGACCGGTCGGCGACACGGCGAAAGTCGGGGTCGTGCTGGAACCGGTGTTTGAGAACGCCGACGAAGTTCTCGTTCAGCTCGACCAGGTCGAGCCGGTCGCCGGGTTTCAGAAGGCGCACGATGCGGCGGGTGACGGCGCCGGTCCCCGGGCCGACTTCCAGCACCCGGCACGGCCCCGCGTGCTGCTGCAAGGGGCGCGCGAGAGCCCGGGCCAGAAAGCGGCTGCTGGGGGCCACGGCCCCCGTCGTCTGGAAACGCCGGCGGTATTGCCGGAAGAATTCCAGATGCTCCCCGATGAAAGTCGGCACGGGATCCTCGGTCTAATTGCACTTCGTGACGCAATACACGCCACGACGAACGGCGAAACGGAGATCGCAAGGCCTGCGCAAAACGCGGCGCAGTCCTGGAATGCGCGAGCAACCGCAGGACGGCCCTTCCGGGCCCTCGCCGGCGGCCCGCAAGGGTCGTCCTGCACGTTCAACTCCGGGAAGAGGCTTCATTTCAGGGCCTCGAACGCCGCCTTGCGCTCCGCGGCCCCGGTCTGCATCTGCTCGGCGATATTGAGCCCGGCGATCCGGTTCCACACCGTGAGCAGCTCGGAGCAAACCGGACCGACGCGGCCTTCGCCGATCGGTTTGTGGTTGATCCGCGTCACCGGCAGAACGCAGTAAGGCGTCGAGGACATAAAGGCCTCGTCGGCGTTGATGACGTCGTAGACCTGAAAGTCGCGCTGCTCGTAGCGGATATCGAGCTGCTCGGCGGCTTCCGCGACGACCTGCTGGCTGATTCCCTGCAGCGTGTTCCGCGCCGTGGGGGTGACGATCCGGCCGGAGCGGACGATGAAGAAATTCGCCGTGGCGGTCTCGGCGACGTTATCCTGACGGTCGAGCAAAAGCGCGATCGCCCGGGGATCGACGAGTCGGGCCTGCTCGTCGGCCAGATGCCAGTGCATGCGGCTGCGGGCCTTGATCTTGGGATCGAGGCATTCCGGCGGGAGATGCCGGATGCTGGGGGTGACGACGTGCTGGCCGGTCGCGTATTTTTCGGCCCAGAGCTCGAAAGGGAGCGGGAAGGTGTGGACGCAGACGGTGGGCTTGCGGTACGTCGCCATGCCTTCGAAGCCGGTGTAGATGAGGCTCGTCCCCGCCGTAACGAACATCGACACCCCCAGGTCGTGGTGAGGGGGAATCAGGCGGGCGTTGTGTTCGAGGAGTTCGAGGACGAGGTCGGCGAGGGCCTCGCGGGTGAGGTCCATCTCGAATCCGGCGTGCTTCAGCGATCGAAAAAGCCGCTCGATGTGCTCGTGCAGCCGGAAGCATTCGTGCCGGAACGTGCGGGCCATTTCGGTGACCGAGGCCCCCATCACCACGCCCATGTCG
>JBLMWR010000216.1:0-8791 GCA_050257335.1 Deltaproteobacteria bacterium
CTGTGGCGGCCGAGAAGACGCGCGGCTTGGCGAAGGGAAGAGGCTTGCCATGATCGCGCTCGAGCAGGGGCTTGTAATCGAAGGTGTCCACCTGCGAGGGACCGCCGTGCATGAAGAGAAAGATGACCCGCTTGGCGCGCGGCGTGAAATGCGGCGGTTTCGGCGCCAGAGGATTGGCCGCGATCCGCTCGTCCGCCCGCGCCGGTCCCCTGGCGTCCAGCAAACCGGCGAGCGCCAGATAGCCGAACCCGGCTGCCGACTGTTGCAACCAGTCGCGCCGGCTCAGCACGGGATCGAATTGTCCGCAATTACAGTTCGGCATAGCGTATTGTCGTCAACTCGCTCCGCGAGATGGGGTATCGGCATTGCTCTTCGGCTGTTCTTCCAAGCCAGGAAACGCTCGCGCTTGCCGGTTTCTTTCGCTTCGGGTTCCGACGTTGGCGGCGGCGAATCGGGATTTCAGGTGGATCGGTGGATGAATTTGCAAGGGCCGCACAGACCTCGTCTCGCGGAGCGAGACGACTACATTACGCGACATTACTCAATATACACAAACTCGTTCGCCGACAGGATGGCGCGGCAGAGGCTCTGCCAGGCGCGCAGCCGGGCTTCCTCGGCCGCCGTCCCCCGCAGGGCTTGCGCCGCGTGATATTTTTCGACAAACTGCACGGCCCGCGCCGCCTCGGTCGCCGTCGCCGGCCGGGAATACGCCTGCTGATAAATCGCCTGCACGCGGGCCGCGTCATCGGGCCCCGCTCCCTGCACGATCCGCTGCGCCCAGGCGCGCGTGCTCTGCGACACGAGCGGACTGTTCATCATGAACAGGGCCTGCGGCGCGACGGTCGTCGTGTCGCGGCGGCCGTTCATGACACTGGGATCGGCGAAATCGAAGGCCTGGAAGACCTCGTAAAGGGCGCTGCGGACTACCGGCAGATAGACCGAACGCCGCCGGCTGTCGTACAGATTCGGCGGGAGCCGCGAACCGGTCCCCGTCACGTAGTCGTGGTTCTTCGTGGGGAGCATCGTCCCCCCCATCGTCCGGTCCAGGTCGCCGGTGGTCGCCAGCAGTCCGTCGCGCAAGGCTTCGGCTTCCAGGCGCCGACGATTCATCCGCCACCACAGGCGGTTTTCGGGATCGATCTGCATCGCCCGCTCGTTGGCGGTGGTGCTCATCTGGTACGTCGCCGACAGCATGATCAGCCGATGCAGGGCTTTCAGCGACCAGCCCTGTTCCACGAATCGCCGCGCCAGCCAGTCGAGCAGCTCGGGATGCGTGGGCCGCTCGCCCAGCGTGCCGAAATTGTCTGGTGAGCGGACCAGCCCCTCGCCGAAATGCCAGAGCCACACGCGGTTAACCATCACGCGGCTCGTCAGGGGATGATCGGGTCGGACGAGCCATTCGGCCAGTTGCCGCCGGCCGCTGCCGGCGTCGTCGAGCGGCGCCAGCTCGTCTCCCGCCAGGATTCGCGGAAACCGCCGCGGGACCAGTTCCCCCAGCGTCAGGTGGCTGCCGCGCAAATGCACCCGCAGGTTCTCAGGTTTGTTATCGGAGACCGCCATCGTTTCCGGCAGGACGGGGAGCGTCTCCTGCAGGCCCTTCACCTCTTTCTGCAGTGCGGCGAGGGCCGTCTGATCTTCGGCGGCATAGAACTTCCCGGCATTTTTGGGCACCGCCAGCGGTCCCTTGGGCTCGTACAGAAGTTTGCGCAGCGATTCGAGCGCCGGGTCGGGCAGACTGGTCGCCTCCTTCCCGGCCGGCATGGCCTTGAGTTCCTGCCAGGCGCGCTCGGCCTCGGCAAACAGCTTGCCGTACCGCGCGGCGACGTCGTGCCAGCGATTTGGTTCGAGGTCGGCAAACCGTGCAGCCAGGGGCGAAGCCCCGGCGGCGGGCAAGCGGCCCTCTTTTCGCCACGCATGCCAGACGGCGAGCGGCGATTGCGGGTCGGCCGCCGATTGTTCGATGACGTTCATCCATTGCGCGACAATTTCCGATTTCAATCGATAACCATCGGCAGGCGGGGCGGGAGCCGTGAGCGGCTTTCCCTCGCCGTCGCGCGCCTCGACCACCAGCAGCTTGTCGAAGTGCGGAAAGGGCTGAGCGCGTTCCAGGCGGATCGTGTTCATCCCCGCGGCGAGCGGGAACAAACCGGCAATCTCCCACGTCTGCGTATCGGGATTCCAGCTCCCCGTCACGCGGCCCGCGGCGTCCCCTTTGACCAGTTCGCCGTTGATCAGAATCTGGACGGGACGTGATTCGGCCGCGGCATACCGCAGCTCGAGCTGGTAGACGCCCGCCTTCTCGATCGGCACGTCGTACTCGGCGACGTTGGGGAGTTCTCCTTTATTATAGATGACGCCAATCCCCTGCCCATACGTCGTACTGTCTTTGAGGACGTTGCCGCGGACGAACTCCTCGGCTTCGATCACGCGCGCCCCGCGGTCGGCGATCGCCTGCGGATCGGCTCCCACCGGCCTGGCGGCCTTGACGACTGCGGCCCATTCCTGCTGCGAAATGGCGGCGGCCAGGTAGTCGCCGGCGTGGGCCCGGGCCTCGCCCAGAATCTTTTGGTTGGCCCGCTCGACGAGCCGGTTCACCTCGCCCTGTTTCGAGGTGATTTTCTGCTGATGTTCCTGTTGCGCGCGCACCGCTTCCGGAGTGGCCAGCGGACGTTCCTGCCAGCGGGCGACCACCGAAAAGTTCTCCATCGTCTTCGTGCTCTTGAAAATCCCCGCGACGGCGTAGTAGTCGTCGGTGGGGATCGGGTCGAACTTGTGGTCGTGGCAGCGGGCGCAACCCAGCGTCAGCCCCAGAAACGTCCGGCCGATCGTATCCACCTGCTCGTCGATGATGTCCATCTGCATCTTCACCGGATCATCCTCGGCGAGCATCTTCGCTCCCAGGCACAAAAAGCCGGTGGCAACCAGCCCGTCGAACGGTTCGTCAGGCGATTCGGCGGGAAGCAGGTCGCCGGCGATCTGTTCGACGACGAAGCGGTTGAACGGCTTGTCGCGGTTGAACGCGGCGATCACGTAGTCGCGGTAGCGGTACGCGTTGGCGTATGCCAGGTTTTCATCGAGGCCGTTGGAGTCGGCATACCGCGCCACGTCGAGCCAGTGCCGGCCCCAGCGCTCGCCATACCGCGGCGAGGCCAGCAGGCGATCGATGACTTTGGAGAAGGCATCCGACGATTCGTCGGCAAGGAAGGCGTTCACTTCTTCCACCGTCGGCGGCAGACCGGTGAGGTCGAACGTCGCCCGGCGGATCAGCGTCCGTTTGTTGGCCGGCGGAGCCGGTTCGAGACCGGCGGCTTCCAGCCGCGAAAGAACAAAATGATCGATGGGCGAGAGCGGCCAATCCTGTCGTTTGACTTCCGGCACTGCCGGCTCGGCGATCGGCTGGAACGCCCAGAACGCCCGCTGTTCAGCGGTGATTTTCGGTCCGGCCGTTTTCGTCGCCGGCGCGCCGTCGGGCCGGGCGTTCGGCCACGGGGCACCCAGCTTGACCCAATGCGTCAGGTCGGCGATCTCCCGTTCGGGGAGCTTCGACTTGGGGGGCATCTTGATATCGGCCATATAGCCGATCGCCTGCACCAGCAGGCTCTCTTCCGGCTTCCCCTGGACGAGGGCCGGCCCGGAATCGCCTCCCTTGAGAATCGCGGCAAGCGAATCGAGCCGCAGATTGGCCTTCTGCTTTTCGGGCCCGTGACATTCGAGGCACCGCTCGGCCAGAAGCGGGCGGACTTTGTTCTCGAAGAATTCGAGCGCCCTGGAATCCGCCACAGCACCTGGGGCCGGCTGGCCGTCGGGCTTTTGCTCCTCGGCTTCGGCCACGCGCGTCACAAAAAACACGAGCGGCAGTAACAGCAGCAATCGCAGCATGAAAAAACCGCGGCGGGACGAAAAAGGTGGGAACGTTGAACTTTCCGCAACAGCAAAAAAACAGGCAGCCACCGGCGAGCGGGGGACGTAAGTCCCCCGGTTGGGTGAACTGCCCGCCCGGGACCGATCGTTTCTCTCGACTCCCCAGTATGGCCGCGATTGCCGCGACTGACAATATCAGCCGTCCTTTATCGGTTGGTTTTCAGAAGCTGGCCTGGTGGGCGGGTGGCACTGGCAACTTTTCTGCCAGGACAAGTGGCCATGGCCGATCAAGCCATTTGTTGACTTGCGAGAGACGACTCACGCCAACTCCACGGCAACGGTCGAAAGTACGTTCTGCTCGCAAAATTTGGCGTGACTCCCTGCGACCCGCGATAGCACACCGGCGAACCCATGGATATACTTGGATGATTGCGCGTGGGCTGGACCTGATCACCCGTGCGGAGGCGACGAGTGATGCGGTGGAATCAAACGTTCCTGCGGGTTGCCCTTCCGGTCTTCGCGGTTGTTGCCGCGTGTGACGCGCAAGAGACCGCGCGGACCAGCGCGGCGCCGGCCTCATCGGTCCCCTTCGTCGCTCTGACCATCGAGCCCGCGGAAATCATCCTGCATGCGGCGAGCCGGCAGCAGCAGCTTTTGATCACCGCGAAACGGGCGGACGGGAGACTCGTCGATGTCACCCGAAAGGCGGAATTCTCGCTCGGAGACAAGACCATCGCGCGGCTTGCCGGCACGGCAATTGTCGGGGAGCTCGACGGGGTGACCGAGCTGACGGTCGCGACGGGCGGGCTGTCGGTCAGGACGCCGGTGCGGGTCCAGGGCTTCGAACAGTACCCGCCCGTTCATTTTGCGATCGACGTCGTCCCGATCCTGTCGAAGCTGGGGTGCAACAGCGGTGGCTGTCACGGGAAAGCGAGCGGGCAGAACGGGTTCAAGCTGTCGGTCTTCGGGTTCGACCCGCGAGGCGACTACGATGCCATTGTCAAGCAGGCCCGGGGGCGGAGGGTCTTTCCTTCCAGCCCGGCGCGCAGCCTGATCCTGGCGAAGCCTTCCGGAGGGATCCCGCACGGCGGCGGCGTCCGGCTCGCCAAAGATTCGCTCGATTACCAGTTGCTCTACCACTGGGTCGATCGGGGAATGCCGGTCGGCGATGACAAGGCGCCGCGACTCGTGGGCCTGCGAGTCAGTCCGCAGGAACGCGAACTGGCAGCCGGGGGCGAACAGCAGATTCTGGCGACTGCGATTTATTCCGACGGCACGCTTCGCGACGTCTCGTCCGCGGCACTCTATTCCGGGAATGCGCCGCACGTCGCCGAAGTCGATGCGCAGGGATTGATCCGCTGCGGGCAGGTTCCCGGTGAGGCGGCGATCACGGTGAACTACATGGGCCAGGTGGCGGCCGTGCAGATCCAGTCGCCGCGCGCGGGGGGGCCTGAACCGTATCCGGAGCTGCCCATTCAAAACGAAGTCGATCCGCTCGTCTGGACCAAGCTGCGGAAGATGGGGCTCGTCCCTTCGGAGCTGGCCGACGACGCCACGTTCCTGCGGCGATCGACGCTCGATTGCCTGGGGACGCTTCCGACGCCCGACGAAGTCCGCGCCTTTCTCGCGGATTCGTCGACCGACAAGCGATCGAAGTGGATCGACCGGCTTTTGGCGCGTGATGAGTACGCCGATTACTGGGCACTGAAATGGGCCGACATTCTGCTGGTCGACCGCGAAAAGCTGGGAGACCGGGGGGCATTCGAAATGCATCGCTGGCTGCGCGCGCAGTTCGCCGCCAACCGGCCGTATGACAAATGGGTCCGCGATCTGCTCACGGCGGCGGGGGACTCGGGGAAATCGGGACCGGTCAATTTCTACCTCGCCTCCGACACGCCCGACGCCCTGGCCCGCACGGTGAGCCAGGCGTTTCTGGGTGTCCGCGTCGAATGTGCCCAGTGCCATCATCACCCGTTCGAGAAATGGTCGCAGGAGGACTATTACGGTCTCGCCGCCTTCTTCAACGGGCTCGAGCGCAAACCGCTCGCAAAAGACCGTGTGCTGCTTTTCCATGCCGGCTATCGCGAGATGGCCATTCCGGACAGCGGCCTGAAAGTCGCTGCGCGGGGGCTTGACGCGCCGGTCGCGCCGCGTCTCGCGGCCGGCGATCCGCGGCTCGTCCTGGCGGAATGGATGACGGCGGCCGAGAATCCGTGGTTCGCGCGGCTCGCGGTCAACCGGCTGTGGAAACATTATCTCGGCCGGGGGCTGGTCGAGGCCGAGGACGATCTGCGCTCGACGAACCCGCCGACCAACGCGCCCCTGCTTGGCTTTCTGGCCCGCCGGCTGGTCGAATCGAACTTCGACCTCAAGGTTGTGATGCGGCTGATCATGAACAGCCGGACGTACCAGCTTTCGAGCGAGCCCACAGCCGACAACCGCGAGGACGAACAGAATTTCTCCTCTTATTCTGTCAAGCGCCTGCCGGCCGAGGCGCTCCTGGACGCGATCAGCGCGGTCACCGAGGTCCCCGAGCCGTTCCCCGGCCGACCACTGGGGACCCGGGCGATCGCCCTGTGGGACAACCGGCTGCCGTCGTATTTCCTGGAGATCTTCGGCCGCCCCGAGCGAACCAGCCCCTGCGAATGCGGCCGGTCGAGCGATCCGACGATGGCCCAGGCGCTGCACCTGATGAACGCTCCCGAGATCGAAGCCAAGGTCGCACACCCCGCAGGACGAGTGGCACGGCTGGTCGAGGCGGGCGCCGGCGAAGAGGCAATCGTCGAAGAGCTGTGCCTGGCCGCCATCGGTCGTTACCCGACCGCCCGGCATAAAGCGACCGCCCGCAAGCTCTTTACCTCGTCTCCGCCGCGCGAGGCGGCCGAGGATTTTCTGTGGACGCTGCTCAACTCGTATGATTTTTTGTTTGTCAGGTAAGTGACAATTGGGCGCCGCGCTGACGGAGCCAAAATCAATCTACCGCGGATGACGCAGATACGCGCGGATGTGCCAGTTCACCCCGTTCGTATTTATCCGCGTCATCCGCGGCTCAACATCGTCTTTTCCGGGGTTATCAGAGTCTTCGCGACTCACGAAGGCTCAGCGGTTCGTAGTCGAGAAAAATGACGACTCTCACGCAAAGGCGCAAAGATGCAAAGCAACGGTCATTCGCAACCTTTGCGACTTTGCGCCTTTGCGTGATTCCTTTTTGTCACCGAATGTTCGTACGTCACGGACCGATTTTTTTGAAGGATCTCATCGAATGTTTCCCGCCTATTGTGACGGCATCGATCGCCGGGGGTTTTTGCGTGTCGGGTCGCTGGCCGGCTTAAGCCTGGCCGAAATCCTGCGATTGCAGGGGGCATGCGCGGCGGAGACCCCCGCGCCCACGGCGAGGCCGAAAAAGGACGTCAACTGCATCTTCATCTTCATCATCGGCGGCATGGCGCATCAGGACCTGTGGGACCTGAAGCCGGGGGCGCCTGCCGAAATTCGCGGCGACTTCACCCCCATCCGCACGGCGGTTCCGGGCCTGTTCGTTTCGAACATTCTGCCGCACGTCGCCGGCGTTACCGACAAGCTGACGATCTTGCGCGGGTTGACCCACGGCGACCCCGACCATACGGCGGGCTACCACGTGATGATGACCGGCGCCCATCCCGGCACGGGAGCGGGCTTCAACCGCAACAAGCACGACAATAACGTCCATCCCTGTCTTGGTTCGATGGTGGCGAAAGTCGGAGGCGGCAACGGGGCGCTGCCGCCGTATATCTCGGTCCCCAATTTTCTCAACAGCGGCGGTCCGGCATTTCTGGGAGCGAGCTACGCCCCGTTCGTGATCGAGTCCGATCCGGCGTCGCCGGAGTTCTCGGTCCGCGACATCGTGCTTCCCGAAGGAGTCGGCGGCGATCGCAGCGTCCGCCGGCAGCAGGCGCTGCGGGAAGTCAATCGTTTCGAGCGCGAGATCGAGCGCGTCAGCAAGAACGTGCAGGCGGCTGACGTTTTCCAGGAGAAAGCGTACAACCTGATGACCTCGCAGCGGGCCAAGAAAGCTTTCGACATCACCCGCGAGAGCGATGCCACCCGCCAGGCGTACGGCATGACGAGTCTCGGTCAATGCTGCCTTCTGGGGCGGCGGCTGGTCGAAGCGGGTTGCCGGTTCGTATCGATCGAGAACGGCCACTGGGACACGCACCGCAAGAACACCATGAGCCTGCGCGACCTGCTGGTCCCCAGTCTCGATCAGGGACTGGCGGCGCTGCTGGACGACCTGAAGCAGCGGGGATTGCTGGATTCCACGCTGGTCGTGGTGACGACCGAGTTCGGACGCACGCCGCGGATCAACCAGATGGCAGGGCGCGACCACTGGCCGCAGGCATTCTCGATCGTCATGGCGGGGGCGGGGCTCAGGACCGGCCAGGCGATCGGCGCCACCGACGCACAGGCCGCCTGCGTCATCGATCGCCCCGTGACCCCTCCCGACATGGCGGCGACGGTGCTCAAGGTCCTGGGAATCGATCCCGAAATCGTCGTGCAGACCCCGGTGGGCCGCCCCGTCCAGCTCGCCAGCGGCGGCAAACCGGTGACGGAGCTCTTTTCATAACTGCTCGTGCCGAGTGCCACGCCAGTCTCAATTCACCGTACGATTCGTTCATACGCGACTTTTGGAAAGTGGCCAAAATTGACGAGCAAGCCAAGCTTGAATCCGGTAGCCTTGAGATAATTGTGGACTTGGGCGCGGTGCTCGTCAGTCAATTCCGAGACGGCTTTAATCTCCACAACGATCAGGTCATAGCAGAGGAAATCGGGTTCGAATTTCTTTTTCAGTTCCCGCTTTTTTTACACCAATCGCAATTCGTCCTTCGCACGAAATGGAATCCCTTGCAGTCCTAATTCGATTTCAAGGCACTCCTGATAGATTGGCTCAGTG
>JBLMWR010000217.1:0-4807 GCA_050257335.1 Deltaproteobacteria bacterium
TGGCTACATTCCCACAGTGTTCCACCGATTCAACACTAACGATGAGAAGAAGAGGGAGGAAGAAACCGCCCGTAAGGCTGCCGGTGCCGCCGGCCGCGATAAACTCACTCCCGCAGAGCGAATAGCCGCCGACAAGATCGCCGCGTTTCTTGAGAAGCACCAGGCAAAAGTGAAATGATTCTCGGCACCCTGTGTTCACAATTCAACATGACAGACCGAAATAAGTCAGAGTTGCTGGCTTCCCGCCCCGACGAGTTTGGAGTCACGAGGATGAAGTCGCTGGCCGACAAGCAGCGGTTGCACATCAGCGACGTGTTGCGGCGGCTGCGGGAACACTTTGCCGAGTGGCCGTGCCCCGCGGGCTTTGAGCACGAACTCATGCGATTCGCCTACTACGAGGGTTGCGGCTACCGCTGGGAGTGCTGCCGCGAGATCCTCGACGAAGCCGCCCCTTTCGCAGTCGGACAGGAACTCGTAGCCAATCACGGGTTCAGGTGGCTCATGATTCGCTCGGGACGTTCCTGGCGATACGGGGTCGTGCACCCTGCTCTGGATCGACCGATCGATCTTGCCTCGCTACCGGACGATAATTGGAAGGGAGAGGAGTACGATCAGCCACCTGGTCCTGGCAAAATGACGCTTGACTCGCTCGAAACCATCGTTGACCGGTTGCGGAAAATGTCCACGGGCGCAGACCCACGGTGACTAGGACTCACTGCCCCTCTCGCCGGGGTTAGACTGACGGCATTGCCGACGCGACAGTTCCGGTTCCGACAGCGCTGGAAGCACACCTCCCATCAACAGTTCCAGCCTCAGGGGAATTCGCGTTGCAGGAAGTAGTAAATCCAGTTCTCGAACGCGGCGGCCGCGACCGCCTTCTCGGCCCAGATCTCGGCGTCGTCCAACCGCAGGCGCACGCCGTTCGCGGTCATCCGTGCGTAGGCGTACTCCCAGCGGAGCTTGCCGTCGCTGTCGCCACGGGCCTCAATCAGCAGCAACAGATCTGGGTTTGTGCCGGTCGAGCTCATCCCGAAGATCGCTCCCACCGGGAGTTTCGTCTCGGAGTCGGAGTATTCGAAGAGAGGCTTGGGCATCGTCCGCGTCTCGGCGCCGTTGCCGTCGTCGTTCACGATGAGCCGAGCGGCAAACCGGTCTTTGAGCGCCTTGAGCTGGGCGGTCCGGGCCCGGGGGTTGTCAGCCGGGGCCTCCGCCTGGGAAAAAGGACTGAAGGTTACACCGGGCTTGCGCGAGGCATATTTCCTCTGGTTCGGCCAACTGACGTTAAGCAGCCCTTCGGAGAGCGAAGTGAAACAGATGGTCCACATCTGCCCGTAATTGTTCCCCTCGACTTTTTGAAAGGCGACGGGGCGCGCGTGATGCGTCCAGACCCATAAGGTGCCATCCGGGATCCTTTGTTGTTCGTCCGAGTAGCGAAAAACCGGCCTGGGGACGAGGTCGGCGAGCTGTTCTTCCCCGTCGTCCTTCGCGGCCAGCCGGACCTTTGTCTCTTCGGCGTAAGTCCGCATCCAGTTCGTGTAGCGTTCTTTTCGCGCCTGCGCTTCCTGCTTTTCCGCGTCGTCCTCCGAGTCGTCTGCTCGCACCTCCCGTGCCGTTCCTCCGAAAATCGAACTTGCGACCGCGAGCGACAGGCCGAGCGCGAGAATCACCAGACATTCAAGACGGGGGCGTGGCATCATTCGGCGCTCCGGAAATCGAAGATTTGTCGCGGCTCTGTATCCCCAGGATCATCCAAGCATAAGACGTTTTGTCTGGAATTGCAACACGGAAAATGGAAAGCCGCAGCAATGGGACTCAAAGGTGCGCTTCGCGAGTTCCTTTCTGCTCTCCAGCACCTCGGCCTGCAGCGCGACGTCATCGGTTCGCCGGCAGGTCCTTGAGCGCCCGGAGTTGCCGGCGAATTTTGTCCAGGAGTTCTTTATCGGTTTGGGAACCATACGAGAGGGCCCAGTAAATCTGCTTGTCGGTCTTGCCGATCGGCGTCACGTCCAGGTCGGTGAGCCAGTACGGCTCCCGGATCGTTTGCGGCGTGACTGGCTGATGGACTTCTCCCAGCGGTTGCAGGTGCGCCTGCAGGACGAACCCCTTGAAGCCCGGGCCGACCACATCGTGCGTTTTTTCCGAAATCGCGCCGCTCTTGTTTCGGCCGTGAATCTTGAAGGTTTGAGCCAGGTACGTCACCACCAGCGACTGGTCGCGCGACTCGATCTTCGCCTTCGGGTCGAGCGTTTCGAGGATTGGCTTGAGCGACTGTTCGACGGCTTTCAGCTCGACTCCCGGCGTGCCGTCGGCCGCGCGAGGATTTTTCGAGCCCGAGCCGTCTGTCTCCGCTGCCGGTTCGACCATGCACTCACGCAGCACTCGCACCATTCCGGCCACCGTCTTCTCGTCGAATTCCTTGCCGTAAACGACCAGCTTCTCCACCTTGCCTTGGATGATGACGATCTGCACCACCCGGTCGTCCATCAGAAGGGCCAGCGCCCGCCCCGGATTGGCCTCGGTCAACCGGGCGATACGGGCCGCCGCCGCGTCGTCAAACTCCAGCTCGACCGCCGGCCGTCCTTGTGCGTCCCGGACAGCCTCCACGCGCTTGAGGTGCCACGGCCGCGGGTGTTTCGAGCCGCTCAAGAGCACCTCGTCCGGCTTGTCGCTCAGGAGGACATACGACGCCGATCGGTCTGCCGTGGTCACCAGCACTGGAGAGACCTCGCAGCAGCCCAGCACGGGGAACCACAGGTAGGGATCGCCGCGACGGCGCCCCCCGTTGTAGCCCTGTTCCATGAAGAGCTTCGTGTAGTCGGCGATTTGTGCAGGGGACGGTCCGTGTGCCAGCGGCCGGGGAGCCTCAGGTTCGGGGTCCGACATTCTGGCGACGGCGAGGCGGAAATCGAGCCAACTTGCCGCGCTGTGCTTCAGACGTCGCGACTCGGCCTCGTTCGGCAGACTCAGCCCTGCGGCAGTGCAGATTTGTTTCGCAGTCTCCGGATCGTAAGCGGAACCGGCGACGACGGAATAGTGGCCGTCGGTAGCAATAACCTCTACCGCCAGGGACCCCGTGAAATCCGCCGGCGGCGCGCCGACTTTGTCGGTCGGCAGCGACGGAATGACGAAAAACGTTGTGGAGAGCGTCTTGTCCCAGTTCCGGGACTTGACCGCGATGTCACGGCGCGCTTCGAACGAAATTCCCGTCTTCGATGGCCGCAGAGCGACCTCCACCCCTTCGATTTTTTTCAAGCGTCCGGCGACCTCCTCGAGTGTCCCGGCGACAGGCGGGATTTTCGCCGCGGCCGCTTTGCCGTCGTCTGGCGGTCCATCCCAGCTCCTGACTGGCACCGCGGTGGAGCCGGCGAACAGCAGAATCGCCACGATCCGGATCAATTGGTACGCGGGACGTCGGTTCATCGGTCGATCTCCCGGGAGAGAGGGTCTACGCGGGTTATTCACACCGTTGACTGAAATTGGACTACGGACACCAGCCCGACGCGCACGCGAGAGAAATCGTCTGGAAGCGATTCGCAACCTACGATTTGCAAGCGAATTTCGGTCGTTCGTGCTCCCTCGCTTGCGCGTCGGGCTAATGTGAATAGTCCGGGCGCATGTCATCCTTCCCGGATGCTACCAGCGCAGCATCGGGTCTGCAGCAGCCGAATCGCTCGCTCCAGAAGTCCCCCCCGCATTGCGGTAGCGAAAATCGATGCTAACCGGCGACCGCGCCGCCGTTTGCGCGCTCTGCCGCTTTCGTGTAACGAGCTGGTAACCCGCTCTGTTTTAAATCGAGCAACCGCTGTGGATCGGAGGGGCGATAGTTGTGGTGGCATCCGCCGCAGCGACCCGTCGACAGGGTGTTTGAGAAGACGGTCAGGCAATCAGCCTGATGTCTTTCATTTTCCGTCACTGAAATCACGCATCACTTTCCGGAAGGCCGCCTGCCTGGACCAGCTGTGTTTGATCGTCAGCGTGCGCTTGCGGGCGTCGACCTTGAGGCTGCCGGGACCGCCCAGCGCGTCCCATTCGTCCTCGCCGCCGGCCATGAAGACCGCCTTCTTCAGCCGGTCGAGCGACCTGGCGTCGGGGCACAGGCGCGAGACGTTGTAGGTGATCGTCACCATGCTCGCCATGCCGCGCGACGGCGAAACAACGACGACCTTGTTTCCGTCAATCATAAAGTCGAGCCGCTTGCCCGAGAGCAGCTCTTCCAGCACCTCCTCCGCCGGTCTCTCCTTCGCCTCTCCGCTGAATTTCGTTTCGGGATCCAGGCCGGCCTCCTTGAGGCTCGCCTTGTCAATCGTCAGCGGCACGCTGGTCGCTTCCTCGATCTGCGACAGAACCTCGGCGAGAGGGACGTTCTTCAACTTGACGCTGACCGGCCGCCGCAGTTTCGCCAGCAGTTCGGCCTGCTCTTTGCCGAGCCCGACGATGGTGAATTTGTCGGGGTCGGCCCCCTTCTTTTGCGGCGGAGACATGCCCTTTGCCGGTTGATCCGCCGCAACTGAGGCCAAGGTAAGCCACGCCGCTATCAACAGCCAGCCGCTCGCGCTTCTCAACAGTCTGCCCGGCCGGCCGGTCCAAGTTGCGTTGCGCGTTTGCATAGAAACGTACGTCCTCCGTATGGATTCATCGCGGCGTGCGGCTCGCACGAGCCACGAGGTCCAAATGAGCAGACCGGGGTCGATTTCCGGCAGCGGCCGTGGGCGTTAACCGGCGACCTAACCGCCGGTTATGCGCTCCGCCGCTTTTCATGTAACGAGCTGGTAACCCGCTTTGTTTTAAACCGAGGCCGTCGGCAGAG
>JBLMWR010000218.1:0-3729 GCA_050257335.1 Deltaproteobacteria bacterium
CATCACGACCTGCTCGCCGTCGTCGTGCAGAGCCAGGGCAGCCATCTGGCCTGCCGCCGCCGCCGGCTCACTGCTCTCGCCCGTTGCCAGATCGCACAGCACCAGCCGGGTCGTGCCCGCCGGCTTCGGCTCGGCGAGTACGAGGCTCACGGCGGCCTTTCTGGCCTGCAGGTTCACCGCCAGGCCTTTGAGCCCCTCGAAGAAACTCGACTTCGGGGGGAGCGACGCCGATTTGGGCTCGAAGCCCGGCTCTTCGGGGGTGGGAACGTCGACCTTCCATCCTCCTGTGGGAGCGGTCAGATTGATCAGTTTCGCCCCCTTCAGATTCACTTTGACCGCTTTGGGCTCATCGGATTTCTGCGCTGCAGCGGACGATTTCCCGCGGCCGGTCTTAGCGGCAGACTTCCCCGCTTTCGCCTTCGGTTTGAACGGGTCGTCTTCTTTCGTCTTGAACGGGTTGTCGTCGTCTTTTTTCTTCGCCGCCTCGGTGGCGAACTTCTGGTCGGCCGTGCTGAGCTTCTTCAGCTCGATTTCCAACTCGGTGCCGTCCTCTTTTTCGAGCGTCACCACCCCGTTCTCGATCGACAGAAATTTTGCCTTGATCTTGAACTTCCCCCTGGCGTCGGTCCACGTCCGCAGTTCCCCGTCGGCGGCGCTCACCGACGGCAGTCCCAACACCGACAGGCACCCCAGCAGTATGATCCCCGTCAATACGACGCGCATTGGTTGAGTCAGCATGATCATTTCTCTCGATGAACGTTCCGATTGATCGGATCGGATCGAATTGGATGAGCCAGGCAGCCTGCAAAATGACGTTCGCAAACGGCCCAACCGCTGCCGCGTGCAGCATAACCGCTGCCGCGGCCATCTGGCAAGAGTGTTTCGACAAGTGTAGAGATGTTTCTCGACATTTGTAATTTTCCCGGATTGGCGGCGTGCCCGCCGCGGAAGGCACGCGGAAACGTCGACCGCGCGAGACTCGAAAACCACGAAAAGCAACTGCGGATCACATGCTGATGAAGTGAATCAATGAGCCCCACTTCTTCGTGGGATTCGTGCCATTGGTGGTTGTCCTTCTTTCCATTCATGAATGCGACGGGGCATTCAGCAGGTCAGGCACGAACGAGGCCGTCCGGGATGAAATGCGAGCCGATTGTTGCAATCCGGGATGAGATGGGTAGGCTGATGGCGGCGGGCTGGATTTCGCTACCGTCCGACCAACGCTCGAACTCTCACGCGGGGGATCAGATCATGGCTTCGAAAGCTGTGGCGCTGGCGGCAACGGTCGTCCTCACCGCAGGACTGCTCATCATCGGCTCGGAACGCTCCGTACCCACCGCCTCTGGGGAAAATTCCGTTCTGTTCTTCAGCCAGGACGCTCAACCTGAGAATAAGGACGAGGCAAAGCCCGACGAAAAAAAGGCCCGGCCCGGCCAGCCGGCCCAGAACGCCGGCGGCGGTCAGCGGAAGACGGCGGAGTTCGTCTCGGCTCTGCTGCGCACCGCCCGCGAGGGTGGCGCGAAAATTCTTTCGGAAGGGGACTCGTACGATGACTTCGCGTCGGCCGCCCAGGCCCCGGATGGCACGGTCTACGTCGCCTACGCGGCCTATTACGACGGCCACGACCAGATCCGCCTGCACCGCCGGCTTCCCAACGGCGGCTGGTCCACCCGCACTAACGTCCCCCTCGTCCGCGGCGCCGCCGACATCTGGATGCCGCAACTGGCCGTTGACGCGGGCAACCGCCTGTGGGTCGTATGGTGCGAGCAGACGGGACAGAGCGCCGAAAAGACGGGTAACTGGGACCTCTACGCGCGGCCCCTCGCCGATCAGGAATGGGGCCCGATCGTGCGCCTGACCGACGACCCACGCCCCGACGTCAACCCGCACGTGTTTACCGACGCTGCGCATAATATTCACGTCGTGTGGCAGGCGCATCCCGACAACAACGGCGACATTCAATACTGCCGGTTCGACGGAAAGGCCTGGTCGAAGCCGCTGGCCGTGACGGCCGATCCCGAGAGCGACTGGTATCCGCACGGAACGGTCGATGCTCAGGGCAAAGTGTGGATCACATTCGACAGTTACCGCAACGGCGACTACGACGTGTTCTTGACGAGCCTGACCGGAGACAAGCCCGATCCGATCATCCCCGTCGCCGCGTCGTCGTTTTACGAAGCGCATCCGAGCGTCGCCGCGACCCCGGACGGCCGCGTGTGGGTCGCCTGGGAGCAGGGGGGGCACAACTGGGGGAAGGACCAGGGGTACTGGCTGAAGCGCGAGAATCGCGACCAGGGAACGGCCCTGGGAAGCACGCGGGGGGTGAAGGTCGCCTGTTTTCACGAGGGGAAAGTCTGGGCCGCCCCCGACGTCAAATCGGCCCTGCCGGAAGAGGGGCGCAATCAGCCGACGGCGCTCGCCGAGCTGGCGGCCGGGCCCGACGGGCGGCTGTGGCTCCGCAGCCGGCATCTCATCCGCGGACGCGAACGCCCCAATGGAACTTTCACGCGCGGATGGACCGAGAACGTTACCTATTTGACGGCCGAGGGGTGGAAGCCCTTCGTCGAGCTGCCGGCCAGCGCCGGACGGATCAGCGTCTTCAGCCGGATTCTTCCGCTGAAGGCCGGAGCGCTTCTGGTCGCATACTCGGCCGACGCCCGATCGGTCGAAAACTACCATCGGCCGATTCAGGACACGGCCCTCGTCATGCGCATCGCGAAGCCCGCGGAAGAACCGGGGATGCCGCCGCTGGCGGAATACGAAGCACCGCCCGCGCCCGCGGGGGCCGCCCCCTGGAACGCCGCCCGCGAGGCCCGCGAGGTCGAGGCGATCCGCAAACAGCGCGTCATGATCGACGGCAAGCCGCACCGGATCGTCCGCGGTGACCTTCACCGGCACACGGAAATGAGCTGGGACGTCGGCCCGGGGAACGACGGCTCGTACCTCGACTTCTACCGCTACATGATCGACGTGGCGGCGATGGATTTCGGCTCGCTCACCGACCATCAGGGGGGCGGGCATTACGCCTACTGGTGGTGGCTCACCGAGAAGTCGGCCGACATGTATTATCTCGCGCCGCGGTTCGTCCCGCTGTACGGATACGAGCGGAGCGTCGCCTTCCCGCACGGGCACCGCAACATATTCCACTCCACGCGCGGTGTCCCGGTTTTTCCGTTCCAGATCAGGACCAATCAGCGGGGCGTCTTCCCCGGCGTCGGTTCGGGCGCGGTCCTCGACAACGACACGAAGCTTCTTTACGAGTATTTGCACCGCTCTGGCGGGATCGCCATCTCGCACACGTCGGCAACCAGCTCGATGGGAACCGACTGGCGAGACAACGACCCCGCCGTGGAGCCGGTTGTGGAAATATATCAGGGGGCGCGGAACAGCTCTGAGACGCTCGGCGGCCCGCGCGTCCACAGTGCCGACGAGCCTCCCGGAAAGGCGCCCGGCGGATTTCAGCAGGCGGGCCTCCTGTGGAATGCCTACGCCAAGGGATACCGGCTGGGGACGATCACCGCCAGCGACCACGGGTCGACGCACATCAGCTATGCCCTGGTGTACACGCCCGAAAATGAGCGGGCGGCGATCATCGACTCGATCCGCCGCCGCCACACTTACGGCGCCACCGGCAACCTCATCGTCGATTTCCAGGCGAACGGACATTTCATGGGAGAGGAATTTGCCACGAAGGAGAAGCCCGCCCTGGTGCTGCGCGCGACGGGCACG
>JBLMWR010000219.1:0-2760 GCA_050257335.1 Deltaproteobacteria bacterium
CAAGGGAGGATCTCCGGCCGGGACTGCTTCAATCAGACGTATTCTGCGGACGTGCGGCTGACGCGGCAGTGAGGGTCGGGAGGTCGGCGCTTTAGCGGACGACGCGGCAGAGGACCGCGGACGACCGACGGGTCTCGCTTCGCGCTACCATGTTGGCCGCTGCGAGAGTGGCGGAACTGGCAGACGCGCGGGACTTAGGATTCGCTCCGACGTTTTCCGCGAATCCCGAGAAAAACCAATGTTGACGCTGGTTCTCTCTACTTCCGGCGAGTGTCGTCTGCGTCGTTTCCGTATCCTGAAAGACGGTTGATATGGGACGGAGCCGGCACAAAAGCCGGCACAGTCCCCTGGGGCGCCGCCTTTCGGGGCGGCCCCCGTTTGTCTTGTCGCGTTGCTCGGGCGCGATCTTGATCACGTAACCTACGGATTCGCCGGGCACGATCTCACGTCCGACCGTCGGCTTAGGGCCTCGGTCTACGGACAACTGAACGCGGCGGTGTCCTGGAGGGGTACGAACGCGGTGTTTTGAGGGTTGACGTAGGTTTTCACGACTCCCGTTTGCGTGTCCGTGACCGTCAGCGTGACGGCGACGTTCGTCAGCCCTCCGGCGAACACCCAATGATGGCCGAACACGGTACATGCATCCAGCACCTTGACGACCAGCTCGATGTTTGTCGCATTGAAGAACCAGAAGTAGCCGGTATCCGGTGTCATCGGAATCGCATTGCCGTGCCCGGCTTCACCGTTCGGCGTTTGCCAGTCCGCCGAGACTTGGAAGCGCCCGCCGTCAAGGCACATCGCCGTGGCGCTCGACGTGCAGGAGGTTGATTGCTGCGAGGACGTCTTGACGACTTCCATCATGTACTGCATCTGGCTCATGGTGTTCCCGACCGAAATCTCCATGTACCCATGCGTGAAGGAGGCTGGAACGGTGAAGCCCATCCAGCCGCCGACATACTTCCCGGCTTGCGATCCCGTACCCGGCGTGGTGGCGTACATCTGGACGTACGGGGTGGGATTCGAGACGAAGTCGGCGACCGCGAGCAGACAGTTATAGGGACCGGCGAACGTGATATCGAAAACGTCGCCCGGCTGAACCGGAACTCTCCAAGTATCGACGTACATTCCTGCGTACATGCCCATTGTCGAATGGCACATCATGCCGTGCATCTGGGCATAGTTCACTTGCCACGATGGAGACGTGCCACCGGGGGACATGCCCATGTAGGGAAGATCCTGATAATTGCAGTTGCCCATGCCCATTCCCATTCCGGCGCCGGTCATTTCCTGGCCCGGCGCCCCCTTCGTTATTCCTGCTGCCAACAGCACGAGCAACCCAATCAGTTTCCGCATGGCCCCTCCTTGAATGTGCCCCGGCTGCAGGATACATCGCCGGGTGGAACTCAGGCGCAATCCCGGCGGCGACCCTCACGGGATTTCTTTTTCGGCAGGGCAGTCCCTAACTCGTACGGCAGTACGGCGTCGATCTCTTAACCCACGCCTCGAGGGAAGAAGAGAGTTCGGACCGCCAGCGGTTTCGCATTCGAATAGGGGGCGGTCCTGGCGGACTGCTGACGCTTGAAAAATTCGAGGATGCGGAGTTGCTTCCGATTCACGCGCCGGTCGAAACTCTGAATCCAGAGCAACTCGGCTCCTGCGTCGAGAGGCCCGAGCACCCCCGCGCCAGAGAGGTCTTTCTCCGGCGGAGCCAACCGGAGCCGAAAGACGAAAATGAATCCGGGAGCCGGCGGCAGACACCAAACGATGCGCGAGTCATCGGACCCGGGTTGTGGTGGTGATACCCCTCTCGCGTGCGATTCAGGGCGATTCAACGAAAGGGCACGACGGCGGGCTTCCGACTCCTGATAAAAAAGACACCGCTGTCGGTGCCCACGTACAGCGTTCGCCCGGACGGCCCGATCGCCAATGGGCCGAAGCGGACATCTTCGAGCCCGAGGGTGAGCGGCGACCAGTTCTGGCCTCCATCGAGGCTCTCAAAGACACCTTCCCATGTCGTGGAGTAGACCGTCTCGGCATCATTTGGGTCGACGACGACCGATAACACAGATCCGGCCGGCAACCCGGTGCTCGACATCAACCAACTGTCGCCGCCGTCCGCGCTGCGAAACGTCCCCTGGTCCGTGCCGGCATAGATGATCGAGGGCTCGCTCGGCGAAATCACCAAAGACTCGACGGACACCGGACCGATCGGCAGGCTCTGCCAGGTCTTTCCGCCATCGGAGCTCCGAGCCACTCCCGCACCTCCCGCATAGATCTTTTGCGGCGACGACGGGTCGATCACAATCGTCTGCGGTCCGGGATTCGGCGTGTAGACCAGGACCCACGTGTCGCCCCCGTCGGTGGTCTTCGCGACGCCCCCGAGGCTTGCAACGTAGACCGTCCCCCGCCGGATCGGGTCGAACGCGAAGGCTGCGACGAAACCCGGGACGCCGCCATCGAGGGCGATCCAGGTCCGGCCGTTGTCGTTGCTTCGGAACACAACGCTCGAATGCGCAATAAAAAGGTCTCGCCGCACCGAGGCGAAGAGCCTTCCGCCAACGAGTGGGTCGACCCCGATCGCCGTGACCTGATCCTCGGCTGATCCGAGCTTTACCCACGAGGCTCCGTAGTCGGAGCTTCGCCACAGGCTGCCGTCGGGGGACGACAAGGAGTCCCCGTGCGTTCCCGCATATACAACGCCAGGCTGTTGCGGATCGTGGGCAAGCGAGACGGCGGGGCCGTCGAGGGGACCGGACGTCG
>JBLMWR010000220.1:0-8302 GCA_050257335.1 Deltaproteobacteria bacterium
ACAGCAGCTTGTCGATCAGCGTGCGCAACGCGGCGAGAGCTTCTTTCACGTCTGCATAAACGTCTTCATTTTGCCAGTCCTTCTTTGTCCCGCCCCCCTGCACGCGGGCGTTCTCCCGCAGCGAATCGAGAAGACCCTCCGGATCATCAGTCTTTTCGAGCCGCGGAATCTCATCGAGAAGCGACTGGCAGCGGGTCTGCATCACGGCATTCGCGCACGTCTGCTCGCCGAGCAGTTCCATCGTCCGGCGGGCCGGTTCCGATTCGGCGAGGTCGCGCAGAAGCCGCGGAACCACGACTGTATGCCAGCGCGAATCCCAGCGTTGCGCGAGGTCGCGGGCGGTCAGCACTTCCCATTCGGCGAAGTCGATGCGATACCGCTCCTGAACGAGCAATGCCAGCAGCTCCTGCGCGCGGCTGAGGCCAAACTCGAAGACCAGTTCGGCGACATCGGGGTCGTCAGCGACGAGCCGTTCGTGGAGGCCCGCTCTGACGGATTGTTGCAGAAACGAGGCCCCCAGCGTCTCGTCGAGGAGGCCGAAATTCGGATCGAGCCCGGCTTCGACGGCGTGCGACCTGAGCAGCGACGCGCAGAAAGAATGGATCGTGCTGATCCGGGCGGAATCCATTTCGCGGACAATCGCCAGCCAGTGTTCCGCCTGATCGGCAGGCGCGGTCCGCAGGCATTCGAGACACTTCTCGCGAATCCGTTCGCGCATTTCGCGCGCGGCCCGCTCGGTAAAGGTGATGGCGACCAGGCTCGTCAGATCGGCAGAGTCCGGGCCGGGCTGCAGGTGCGATAAAAACCGCTCGGTGAGCACCGACGTTTTGCCGCACCCCGCCCCGGCGGACAGAACGACCGACACATCCTTCGCATTGACCGCCGCCCGTTGCTGGGGCGTGGGGGTCGGCCCCTGCGCCGGTGGCGCAACGGCTTCCCCCCGGCTCGATGCCTCCGAAGGACGATTTCGGATTCTGGATTTTGGATTTCGGATTTCTTCAGACATTCGTCATTCGACTTTCGCGCCGGTCGTCACGGACTCCAGCTTTTTCCCATTTCGGGCGGCAGTGCACGGATCTGCGCCACACGGCAGACGGTGTTGTACGGGCAGCCTGCGGTGCAGTTCTCATCGGCGTTGAAAACCGGAAACTGCCCGGCGCGGATTCCGGCGGCGAGGCGGGGAATGATATTTTCCAGCGTCTCGACGAGCGATTCCCAGACGGCCTGGTCGAGAGGCGGCAAAGGGTCTCCCGCCTTCGGCCTCCCCTGCTTCACGTCGGGAGCAAACCCCGTTTCCCGGACGTGCCAGTACCCCATCTGCCACGGGCGCGCACCGGCCCCGATGAGTTCGAGCCGCACCACTGCCAGTGCGTACAAAACGACTTGCAGCCACCGCCCCGATTCTACGGTGTCGTGCGGCGATTTGCGGCGGCTGCCGGTCTTGTAATCAATAATGGCAAACACGGTGGAACCGCCGATCCGGCCGACGTCGATGCGATCGATTCGCCCTCCGACGCGCACGGAATTGTCGCCCGTACCGATCACCAGCGGTTTCGGCTCGCCCGCCGCCGGCTCGGCGCCGGGCGGCATCGACCCAAAGGGGGTTTCGAACCGGGCCGGCAAAGGGGGCGCGTCGGCATCGCGCGGGAGGCCGGCCACGTATTCGTCCCATTGCCGGCCGTAGGCGATTCCCCATTCGGCGAGCAATCGCTGCTCGATGCGCTGAAGCGCCTCATGGACGCGCGACGCCGGCGCCCGCTCCTTCAGCTTTTCTTCCAGCAATTTCTGAAACATCGTCGAAACGTCTTCGCCGCGCGACGCGTTTTGCGGTCCGCCCGCCGCTTCGCGGTCGTCGAAAAGCTTCCGGTGCAGGTCCGCCAGCACGTCATGCACCAGGGTCCCCCGGCGGCCGAAATCGGTCTCGATGTCGGGGGAGGGGGGCGGCTCGACCGCCAGCACCTGCGACAGGAGAAAACGGAACGGGCAGCGGGCGTAGGCTTCGAGCTGCGTGGCGCTGAATTCATGTTCGGGCGAAAACCGCTGCCGTAACTGCTCGATGTTGCGGGGGTTTTCCAGCCAGCCTTCGAACCGCGTGAACCCCGCCGTGTGAAACCGCCCGACGTTCATCTCGACGGCAGCCAGACAATTCCGCCCGGCGGCCGCGAGCCGGGGGTCTTCGCAGACGGCGCGGAACAGCCCCGGACGGCCGGCCAGCGCTTCGGACATGCCGCGCACGCGGGCATCGCCGCCGGACAGAAGGCGGTCGGCGTCCGGAACGGGGTCGAGCCTCTCGTCGAGCGCCGTTTTCAGCGCCTGCGGATCGAACAGCTCCTTCAGCCCCGACAGGTAAGGACTGGGAGAGAGGGGCTGGCCTTCGGCGGTGACTACGGGATACGTCAGCACAAGCCGCCGGCGGGCGCGGGTCACGATTCCGTAGAACATCAGCAGCTCTTCCTGCGCGCGCAGCGTGCGATGGCCCAGCGCCAGCCCGTGCCGGTTCAGCTCCTGCCGCTCTCCCTCGCCATACAGACAGTCGTCGCGGCGATGCTGCGGAAAGCTGGTTTCGGTGAGCCCCGCAAGAAAGAGATACGGAATGTCGAGATTGCGGACCTGCTCGGCGCTGAGGACGCGGACCCGCCCCTCTTCCCGCAGCCGCGGGGGAAGACGCTGCCGCTCGAAGAGGTCGGTCAGCTCGCGAAGAAACTCGGCGAGCGTCAGCGGAACGGGTTCGGCGCCGGTCACCCGTTCCGCACGGGCGGCGTCGAAGAGAATCGCCGCCAGCGTTTCGCCGAAGCCCCGCCCGGTTCCCGAAGAGGCGTCATCGAGCGGAGCCCGGTCGAACCCCAGATCGCGGACCAGAGTCGCCACGACGGCCGACCACCCCTCCAGGCTGTGCGCGCGCCGCAGTCCGCCGGTCGTTTCCGACAGCTTTCGCAGCAGCGTCAGGGCGCGCCCCGCTCTTTCGCGGTTTGGCGAGTCGACGGCGGCTTGCGAATGATCGCCGGCCACCGCCCTCCGGGCGCTGTGCTCGATACCGGCGAGGATCCGCTCGCGACCGCCGTCCAGTTCGCCCCAGCGCAGCTCGGCAGCCACGGCGCGGGCCGCCTCGCCGCCCGCGAATTCCTCCCAGGCTGGACGAAACAGGCCCGAATCGAGCAGCCCCATCAGTCGCCGGAAGGGCCAATCCTCGAGCTCCATCGCCAGCACGTTGGCCAGCGCTATGAAAGGAGCCAGCCGCGCCAGGGGCGTTCCCGCCTCGCAGGCAAATGGAATACCCGCCGCGCCGAACACTTCGTCGATCAGCCCCGCGTAGCCGTCGAGATCGCGGATGGCGACGACGATGTCTCCGGGAACGACGCCGGCGAGCAGCAGCTGCTTGATTCGCGTCGCCAGCAGGCTTGCTTCTCCCGCCTGCCCCGCGACCGCCACGACATCAATTCCCTGCGCGTCGTGCGCCGCGGGCGTTTCCCGCGGATTGGCAAACAGATGCCGGGCCAGATGGTCGAACGCCGCCGGCGGAGGCGCCCCTTCGATCGCCCGCGGTGCTTCGGCCGGCCGGCAGGCACGAACACACACTTCCGCGCCGGCTTTCAGACGCGCGATCACCCCCTCGCTCTTGGCGAACAGGTCCTTGCGCACCAGGGGCGTTTCCGTGATGAGCGACACCAGCAGCCGATCGGCCTTGCGCGCCAGAAGCTCCAGGATCCGGTATTGCGCCTCGGTGAAATCGGTGAAACCGTCGACGACGACGAACGACACGTCGGCGAAGCGCCCCCAATGCCCGGCGGCGAGCGCTTCGCGGGCTGACCAGAACCGGCCCTCGCCGTCGTAGACCCCGGCGGCGACGAGCGCTTCCTGATACCGCGCGTAGATCAGCCCCAGTTCGCCGTCGCGCGGTCGCATGCCCCGTTTGGCGCACGCCTCCGTAAAATGTTCGGGCCAGGTTTCCCCCCGTTTCAGCTCGGAAATGAAGGCCGACACCAGATCGAGAAAACCGGACGTCCCGGCGATTCTTTCGAAGTGCGGCAGACGTTTGCGGCGGACCAGATCGGCGACAATCCGCCGCAACAGGATGCGCTGCATGGCCTGCGAGAGGGGGACGACAGCCTGGGGGGCTGCCGCGAGAATCTGGTCAGCGAAACCATCGAAGGTCGCCAGATTGGGGCGAAATACGACCGGCAGCGAGCCGTCGAAGAGCCGATCGCGAACCCCGGCCTGAGCGCGATTTGTGGGCGCGAGCCAAAGGGTCGTGCCAGGATGCGACCGCGCCAGACCGGCGCGCAGCGCATCACGGTAAAGCGACAGCAGTTCCGTCGTTTTTCCGCTGCCGGCGATCCCCGCCAGAACTTCAATCTTCGGCTCCATGAGGCGCATTGTATGCGATCGTCCGCGGAATGGAATTGCTGATCTTGACCGTTTCCGGCGATGTGTCTATTCTCCCGCCCCTTCTCACTCTCTCGATCTTCCAACCGCACACCACTTCGACCACCTGCCGCGCCCATCATCGCGGCAGAGCGCTCGCGCGCAGAGGAGCCATACGACCATGGGGAACGGACGCCGACAGTTCCTGTGCTGGATGCTGACCGTGACGCTGGCGGGCTGCCAGAAACTGAGTCTGCGATCGCAAAACCCCGATGACGATGACGTTAAACCGCCGGAAACCCAGTTCATCAAAGATCAGGTGACGGTCTCGGGCCTGCACCCGATTACGATCGAGTCGGTGGGGCTCGTCACCAATCTCGACAATACAGGCGGAGATCCGTCCCCCTCGATGTACCGCTCGCTGCTGGTCAACGACATGAAGAAACGCGGGATCACGAATCCCCACACCCTGCTGCAGTCCCCCCGGAATGCGCTGGTGCTGATTCGGGCGGCGGTCCCTCCCGTGATCGACGTCGGCGACCGATTCGACGTCGAAATCGTGCTCCCCGAAAACGGCGAGGCCACCAGCCTCAAGGGCGGCTGGCTGATGGAGGCCTACCTGTCGGAGCAGGCCATGGTTCCGGGCGGCCAGCCGCACCCAGGCCATGCGCTGGCCAAAGCCGAAGGGCCGATCATGCTCTCCACCGGCGAAGGAGGCAGCGACTCGATCGCCAGCGGCCTGAAGCGCGGGCGGATTCTGGGTGGCGGAAAGTACATCGGCGGGCTCACTCGCAAGGGCCGCTCGCTGGGCCTGTACGTCCGCAGCGACCTGCGCTCGGTGCGCACGACCAGAAAGATCGCCGACCATGTCGGAAAGCGGTTCCATTACCACGAACACGGAATCAAGAAACCTCTCGCCACCGCGAAGACCGACCAGCATATCGAGCTGAAGGTCCATCCGCGCTACAAGGAAAACTACATCCGTTACATCCACGTGATCCGCAATATCGCCCTGGATGAAACGGGGCCCGAGCGCAAGGAGCGCATGGAACGCCTTCGTAAATCGCTGATGCTGCCGCAGGCAGCCATGCAATCGGCCACCGAGCTCGAAGCCATCGGCCCCGATTCGATCGTGATCCTCAAAGAGGGACTCGCGAGTTCCGATCCCGAAGTCCGGTACTATTCGGCCGACGCCCTGGCCTACCTCGGGGACGGCGCCGGGACACAGGTTCTGGCCGACGCCGCCCGCAACGAACCGGCCTTCCGCATCTTCGCCCTGACGGCCCTCACCACGCTGGGCACTCCCGAGGCACGCGAGTGTCTGATCGATCTGATGGTCAGGCCCGGCCGCGAAGTCGTCGACGGCGTCGAGCAGGAGGTGTCCAGCGCCGAAACCCGCTACGGCGCCTTCCGCGCCCTGTGGACGATCGACAAACGGGACGAATTCATCGGGGGGGAAAACATAAACGACGAGTTCAAGCTGCACGTCATCCCTGCCGCAGGCGAGCCGATGGTCCACCTCACCCGCTTCCGCGTTCCCGAGGTCGTCGTCTTCGGAAAGGATCAGCGGCTGAGCACGCCGATCAACCTGACGGCGGGGCGGCACATCATGATCAGTGCGCCGTCCGGGAGCGAAAGCGTCACTGTCAGCCGCCTGCACGCCCACGACGACGACGACCAGGAGATCGTCACGACCACCCGGCTGGCTGACGTCATCCGGGCAGTCGGGAAGCTGAAGGCCGCCTACCCCGACGTGGCGCAAATGCTCATGCAGGCCGAAAAGCAGTCGAGCCTTCCCGGGCGGCTCGAAATCGACGCCCTTCCCCAGGCGGGACGCATCTATTACCGCACCGCCGCCGCCGAACGCGGCGGCGCCCGCCAGGAAGTCAAGGTCGGCAGTCCTTCCGCCGTTCCCAACATGTTCCCCGTGCCCCAATCGGTGCCCGAGTCTTCGCTCAAACCGTTCCACACCGACGCCGACGAAGCTCGCGCCGGCGGGGACGACCGCGGAGAGGCCAGCCTGGTGGACGTTCGCGAAGGCGAGGACGAAGAGAAGAAACCGGCCCGCGGCGGGTTTCTGGGACTGTTTCGCTCCCGCAATGACAGTCAGTAGGCCCGCTCGAAAACCCGGTCATTTCGCCCGCATCCGGTTTTTTGACGGGAAGCAGAAAACGGGCCGCGACGACAGGATGGTCTGAGGAACCACGATGCTCAAGTCGCTCGATCTGTTCGGCTTCAAGAGCTTCGCCGACCGCACCCGCTTCGACTTCGCCCCCGGCGTGACCTGCGTGGTCGGCCCCAACGGCAGCGGCAAAAGCAACGTCGTTGATTCGATCAAATGGATCCTCGGCGACCAGAGCCCCAAGAGCCTGCGCGGGAAGGAGATGACCGACGTCATCTTCAACGGTTCGGCCAACCGCAAGCCCGCGCCCCTCGCCGAAGCGCTGCTCAATTTCGACAACGCAAAGCGCGTGCTGTCGCTCGACGCCGACGAAGTCCAGATCGGCCGCCGCATTTACCGCTCGGGCGAGTCGGAGTATCTGATCAACCGGGTCCCGGCGAGGCTGAAGGACATTCGCGACCTGTTTCTCGGGACCGGTGCGGGGACTTCGGCGTACAGCATCATCGAGCAGGGACGGGTCGACCAGCTCTTGCAGGCGACCAACATCGCCCGCCGCACGGTCTTCGAAGAAGCGGCCGGGATCAGCCGCTTCAAGGCCCGCAAGGTCGACGCGCAGCGCAAGCTCGAGCGCGTGGCGCAGAACCTGCTGCGCCTCACCGACATCGTCGCCGAAGTCCAGACGCAACTGAACGCGCTCCGCACCCAGGCCGCCCGGGCCGCCAAATTCCGCGAATATGCACAGGAGCTTCGCACACTCCGCATCGGCCTGGCCGCCGACGACTACCGCGGCTTAAGCGCGCGGCTGAACGCGATCGACCGCGAGCGGCACGAGCTGGCCGCAGAAATCGAGCGGTATTCGGCCGAAGCGCATGACTGCGAAGCACAGCAGGCGGGGGCGGACAGCCAGCTTGCCGAAGCCGAAGACCGGCTGCGAATCGCCGAGCGCCGCGAGGCCGAAAACCGCGAGGCGATCGCCGGCTTCGAGGCCACCGTCAGGCACCAGACGGCCCGCCGGCAGGAACTCGAGGCCGACTACCAGCGGCTCGAAAAGCAGCAGTCGGAGCTGGCCGCCCGGGCCCACGCCGTCGCCGGCGAACTCGAGCAGGCGGTCGGCGACCTGCAGAAATTCGCCGAAGACTTTGAACATCGCCAGGCGGCCCTGGCCGCCGCCGAAACCACGATTCGCGAGCTGGCCGACCGCGTCGCGCTGTGCCGCGCGGCGCTCGAGCAGGATCGCACCGCGCTGCTCGATTCGGTGCGGCAGCTCTCGGCCTTTGGCAGCCGGTCCAACGGACTGGAAGCGCAACAGCAACTGCTTTCGGCCGCGTGCGACAGCGCCCGGGCGCGGCAGGAATCGCTGGAGGGAAGAATTGCCGACTGCCGGCAAGAGTGCGCGACGCAGGCCGCCCGGGTCGAGTCGGCCTCCGGGCAGCACGCGGCCCTGCGCGACCGGTGGCAGGCCGTGCAGCAGCGCCGATCCGGGCTGCAGCAACAGCAGTCGGAATCGCGACAGGACCTGGCGGAGCTCCGCGAGCAGCGCGGCGCCCTGCAGGCCCGCCGCGGCCTGCTCGAGGAATTCGAGCGCCGGCAGGAAGGGTTGGGGGTAGGGGTGCGGGAGATCCTCTCCCTGGCAAAAGAGGCCGCCGGCCCCCCCTGGAACCACGTCCTCGGAGACGTCGCCGAACTTCTGGAAGTCGACATTGAAAATGCGGCGCTCCTGGAAGTCGCGCTCGGAGGCCGGGCGCAGCTCGTCGTGCTCGACGACGGCCGGCCGCTCATCGAGTATCTCAACGAGGGGAACTGCCGCATTTCCGGACG
>JBLMWR010000221.1:0-2675 GCA_050257335.1 Deltaproteobacteria bacterium
TGAGGACGACGGTGGTGATGGCAGGGAGCAGTTGCGGCGTCATGCCCACCGCCAGCGCCAGACCCACCTGCAGCGATTCCACGAGGGGTTTGTGCTGCCAGCCGACTTTGACGGCAAACACCACCACCGTGATGATCAGCACGACTTTGATGAGGAGTTGCCCGAAGTTCCGCAAGCCCCGTTCGAATCCCGTCTCAGGCTGCTCGTGTTCCAGCCGTTCGGAAATCCTGCCGAATTCGGTGTCGCGCCCCGTCGCCGCGACCACCGCCGTCCCCAGGCCGCTGATGACGTGCGTCCCGAGATAAAGGGCGTTCACCCGTTGCCCGAGGGGCGTCTCGACCGGCAAGACCGCCGCCGATTTCTCCGCCGGAAAACTTTCGCCGGTAAGGACCGCTTCATTGAGGAACAGATCGCGCGCGGTGAGGATCCGGCAGTCGCCGGGAATGAGCGCACCGGCCCGCAGTCGGACGATGTCTCCCGGGACCACGGCCTCCAGCGGCACCTCGCGGTCCTGGCCGTCGCGAATCACCGTGGCCCTGGTCTCAATCATTCCCATGAGCTTCGCCACGGCGTCCGCGGCCCCCCATTCCTGCCAGAAGCTCAAGGCGCCGCCGGACAGCAGGATCGTGGAGATGATCCAGGCGTTGGTCCGGTCATCGAGGGCGTACGACAGAAGCGCCGAACAGAAGAGCAGCACGATGATCGGGCTTTTGAACTGGTCCCACAGCAGTGACCAGGGGGACTGCCGCCGCGGGCGCAACCGGTTCGCGCGCGCCAGCCGGGCTTCGGCCTCGAGCTGAGTCAGCCCTTCCGCCGTCGTCTCCAGTTTTTGCAGCAGCCGGTCGGCTTCGATCGACCAGAATGCGCTGTCGGGGGCCCCGCTCTCCGTCATCGCCGCCCTTCCGCATCAGTCGCTCCGCGAAAAGCAGCAGGCATGCTCCGTGTACTGTTCGAGACACGACGCGGAGTCGAGCCCGTGCGCCGAGTGGCATCCGCTATTCTGCTCGCAAGAGCCGCTACGGCACCCGGAGCGTGCCTGCTGCTTTGAGTTTGTCGTCCGGCATATCGCAAGTGAGACGGTCTCCCGTTGGACTGAAAAGCAGAGCGATAATCTTCGCGGCACACCGCCTCGAATTCAAGACTGCGCGTCGATCGGAAAGGAAGACGGGTTCCGTCCCGCGCACCCGGCCGACTTGACGGCGCCCCTCTGCGGGACATACCTTCGTACCTCCCGAAATGCGATAAGGAGAAACGCCTGCAATGAAACCGCTGTGCCCGACCGCCTGCCTCCTCGCCGTCATGCTGGTCACCCCCGCCTTTGCCGCCGACTCGTGGCCGCAGTTCCGAGGTCCCGACGGACAGGGCCGTGCCTCCGCCGGCAAGATCCCCGCGCGGTGGAGCGAATCCGAAAACGTCCTCTGGAGAACCCCCATCCCCGGCCGCGGCTGGTCTTCGCCGGTGATCGCCGACGGCGTCTGCTGGCTTACCACCGCCGTCGTCAAAGAGGCCACTCCCGCGCGAAAACAGGAAATCCTGCGCACGAAGCTCGCTGACAATCCGATGGCGAAAGAAATGGAGATCATCGACTCGGTCAGCCTGCGGGCCGTCGCCGTGAATCTCGGGTCCGGCAAGGTGCTGCGGAATGTGGAACTGTTCCAGGTTTCCGACCCCGAGCCCGTCCACTCGCTCAACACGTATGCGTCCCCGACGCCGGTCCTGTCCGAGGGGCGGCTCTACTGCCACTTCGGCACGATGGGGACCGCCTGCCTCGACACTGCCACCGCGGAAATCATCTGGAAGAACCGCCTGCCGGTGGGGCACAGCGTCGGACCGGGAAGCTCGCCGGTCCTCTTCGACGATCGCTTGATCATTCCCTGCGATGGCACCGACGCCCAGAGCGTCGTCGCGCTCGACGCCGGCACCGGAGAGGAAGCGTGGAGGACGAATCGCCCACCCATGACGGGCGAGCTTGGCGAAATGCACAAGGCTTTCAGCACGCCGCTCGTCTTCAACGACGGCCAGCGCGACCAGGTCGTCGTCACCGGCGCCCAGTGGGTCGTCTCGTACAATCCCCGTGATGGCAAGCCTCTCTGGCAGGTGCGGCACGGCGAAGGCTTTTCGAATGTCCCCTGCCCGGTCTATTCGCAGGGAATGGTCTATATCTGCACCGGCTATATGCAGCCCGAACTGATCGCCATCCGGACCGACGGCAGCGGCGACGTAACCAAGACCCACGTCGCCTGGCGGATCAGCAAGCAGGTTCCCGCCATGTCGTCGCCGATCATCGTCGACACCTTCGTCTGTATGGTCTCCGACCAGGGGGTGGTCACCTGTGCCGACACGAAGTCCGGCGAGATCCTCTACCGGCAACGGATCCCCGGCAACTACTCCGCCTCGCCGCTGGCGGTCGACGGCAAGCTCCTGTACTGCAGCCGGCAAGGGGACGTCACCGTCGCCCGCGCCACTTCAAGCTGGGAAGAGCTGGCAAAAAATCATCTCCCCGGCCAACTGATGGCCAGCCCGGCCGTCTGGCGCGACTCGCTCATTCTGCGCACCGACGCCCACCTCTATCGGATCTGCGCCGACTGAGACAGGGGTGAATCCGGATTCCGGGGATTGAATTCGATGACCAGTGCCGAGGTGACGCGGCGATTCTGCGACTGCGCCCACAACGC
>JBLMWR010000222.1:0-6986 GCA_050257335.1 Deltaproteobacteria bacterium
CGTCGAGGGGCTGGTCGTCGTTGCGCTGTCGGGCGGGGCGCTCTACGCCATCTGTAAATCGAGCCGCCGCGTCTGAGGCTGCGCCGCGTTTATGCGCCGCCGCCCTGGTTGCTCGCCGGCGCCGAGCTGTCGTCGTCCGGCGGGGGCTGCGGTTCCAGCTTGATGAGCACGTGCAGGATGACAAGGGTCAGGAGCGCGGCACCGGTCGCCAGCAGATAGCGGTCGCAGCCGACGGCAGTCCCCACGGCGGCGATGACCCAGATCGACGCGGCAGTCGTCAGGCCGTGCACCCGATGCTGACGTCCGGCGAGGAAGATCGTTCCGGCTCCGAGAAATCCGATTCCGGTGGCGATGGCCTGGACCGGCGACAGGACGGCGACCTGCACCTGCAGGATGGAGGGGACGTCGCGGGGGGTCGCGGCGCGCGCCCAGTCGACGGCCAGATCCGTCGTTGACATATAGAGAGCTGCGCCGATCGCCACCAGCATGTGGGTCCTCAGCCCCGCCCGCTTTCCAGTCACGGTGCGCTCGAAACCGACGATCCCGCCCAGAATGGCAGCGACGAGCACCCTGAGCAGAATCCAGAGTTCGAGCTCGACGTTCATGGACATGCCCCTTGGGTTTTACCCTGTCGGTATGCGGCCATTCCCCGAAATCCGGGAATATTATTGACGAAAAAGCGGGCCTTTATTATAAACTACCTTACGAGAGAGTGCCCTGTAACTCCGTGCATTCGCAGCTTCCATTCGAGACAGGTTCCATTCGAGACGAGTTCCATTCGAGACAGGGGCATTCGCCGGAGAGGCGGCTTTCAGCGAAGGAGGCCGGCGGTCCGGATATCACGTGTTTTTTCGGCTCGCAGGGTTCGGCAGGTTCACAGGATGTGAAACCAGATGCTGTGCCGAGGTCAGATTACTTCCGTTACGGTCTTTGCTCCCGCCAAGCTGAACCTCTTCCTGGAAGTGCTGGGGAAGAGGGCTGACGGCTACCATGAGCTGGAAACGCTGATGGTGTCGGTCGGCCTGTACGACACGCTGGTGCTGGCCGACGAACCGTCTGGCGTGTTGCGCCTTTCGTGCCGCGACGGTGGTCCCCGCCGCGCCGGCACGCCCCCTCGGGAAATGCCGGAGGCCGGTCCCGAAAACCTCGTATGGCGGGCGGCCGAGCTTTTGAAGCGCACCACGGGAGCGCCCCGTGGCGCGCAAATCGAGCTGGTCAAGCGCATTCCTCTGGCTGCCGGGCTTGCCGGCGGCTCCAGCGATGCGGCCGCCACCCTGTGGGGCCTCAACCGCCTGTGGAACCTGGGGCTTTCCATCGCGGAGCTTAAGGGGCTGGGCGCGCGGCTGGGGAGCGACATTCCTTTCTTTCTGTGCTCTACGCCCGCGGCGATTTGCCGCGGGCGCGGTGAAGCGGTGGAACCGCTCCCCCTGCCGGGGCGGTTCTGGTTCGTGATCGCCCGTCCCCCCTCGGGGCTGTCGACGGCCGACGTGTACCGTCACTGCCGGCCGTCCTCCATCGGCTGGTCCGCGGGAGCGCTGGCGGCGCGTCTCGCCCGCGGGCAGCTCAGCGCGGCAGCGGGCCTGTTTTACAATGCCCTGCAGGAACCGGCCGAGCGGTTGAACGCCGACGTGACGCGCCTGAAAGCGGCGTTTGCGCGGCAACCGTTCGCCGGACATGTCATGTCGGGGAGCGGCACGAGTTATTTCGGGCTGTGCCGTTCCCGCCGCCAGGGGCAGCAGTTGGGAGCCCGACTGAAGGCAGCGCGTCTCGGAGACGTGTTCGTCGTTTCCAGCCGGCCATAGCACAGGAGAAGCATCAAAAAAAGGAGTTCGGCCGTGGACATCACTGAAGTTCGCATCAAGCTCATGGAAGACCCGCAGGAGCGACTGCAGGCGTTCTGTTCGATCACCTTCGATCACTGCTTCGTGATCCGGGACCTGAAAATCATCGAAGGGGCCAAAGGCTCGTTTGTGGCGATGCCCAGCCGCAAACTCACCGACCGCTGCCCGCGGTGCAACACCAAGAACCAGCTCCGGGCGCTGTATTGCAACCAGTGCGGCGTGCACCTGCTCGACAACCGGGCCGGCAAGGACGCCGACGGCCGCGCCAAGCTCTACGCCGACATCGCCCACCCCATCAACTCGCGGTGCCGCGAGCTGATCCAGAAGAAAGTGATGGACGCCTTTCAGGAGGAGCAGGTCAGGGCCCGCCAGCCGGGCTACGTGTGCACCTACGACGATTACGGCGAAGAGAGCTACGCCGACGTTTCCGAGCTGGAACCCGCCCAGCCGGCATACGCCGCAACGGTGGGGAGCCCGGGGTCGGTGCACCGCATCGAATCGGGGAATGGAGCCGTCAACGCTCCGCACCTGAGTTCGATTCCCGAATCGCGCCACGTCGAACGGGTGGCCGCGGGCCGCAACGGCGACGGCGAGGAAGGTTTCGGAGCCGGAATCGAGTAGCCTCGAGGCGCCGGTGCTTTGGATTCGTGGCTGAACCAAGCCGCCTGAAGGCGGCACTACGAACGGAACCGAAACGGCTCGTTGCCGATTTCGTAGCCGGGGCGCATGGCGACGTTCATGAGCAGGCCAAGGGCCACGCACGTGAACAACAGGCTCGACCCGCCGTAGCTGAGCAGGGGGAGCGTGATGCCGGTGACCGGCACCAGCCCCACCGTCATGCCGACGTTGATGATCGTCTGCGTGGCCAAGAGAGCGACGATCCCGACGGCCAGCAGCCGGCCGAATGGTTCCCGCGTCGCGGCGGCGACGAACAGTCCGCGGGCGATGAGGACGAGGTACAGGCCCAGGACCACCAGTGTCCCCGCCAGACCCCACCGCTCGCCGATCATGCAGATCACGAAGTCGGTGCGGCAGGCCGGGAGATGATAGGCGAGCGGATCCTCCACTGCGGTTCCCGAGAACTGGCTCCCGACCAGCCCCCCCAGCGCCAGGACCTGCTTGGATTGATGCAGGTGGTAGCCGTCCCCCGCGGGGACGGGTCCCCCGTCGCGCTGCAGGAACAGGGACGTGATTCGCGATTTCTGCTCGGGATTCATGGCCAGCCAGAAGACCGGGGAAACCGCGGCCCCCAGGCAGCCGACGAACGCCAGATGCTTCAGTTTCGCCCCTGCCGCGAAGAGCATCGCCGCGAGGACCGGCAGGAACACCAGCGACGTCCCCAGATCGGGCTCCTTCAGGACCAGACCCATGGGGACGAGCGTCAGGGCGAAGGGAATCGCCAGCCCCGACAGCCGGCGGTAATTCTCGCGATACATCAGATACCGTGACAGTGCCAGTATGAAAGCCAGCTTGGCCAGTTCCGAAGGCTGAAAGTTCATGAACCCCAGCGGAATCCAGCGGCGCGAGCCCCACCGGGCCGGAAAAACGAAGACGATCGCCAGCAGGGCGACACTCAGCCCGAGCCACAGGTAGCTCTGGTGCCGTACGAGCCGATATGGAATCCGCGTGGCCAGCAGCATGGCGGGGACGGCGATCACGATCCAGACGACCTGCTTGCTGAAGAATTCGCCGGCATGCGACAATTCGTCCCCCCGGGCGATCCCCGTCAGCCCCAGCGCCATCAGGGCCAGGGTACAGGCCACAATAGACCAGGGAGTTCGGCGCATCGCGTCAGCCGGCAACATGCAGCAACACTCCCCTCCGTTCAGCGGCATCGGTATCGACACAATCGGGGAAAAATCAGCACGAGGAGAGCGAAAATGAATTCCTTCCCCCTCGATGGGGGAAGGTTAGGATGGGGGTGCGCAAGTACATTGACGCTCGCCCGCCACCCCGGCCCTCCCGCACAAAGGGGGGAGGGAGAATGATGAATTCTCCGTTCACTTTGCGATGTGTAGATAACGATGGTTCAGCGGGGGGCGCAGCCAAGTCTCTCCACCGAGGAGCATGGAATCGCAAACCCGCCCCGCGCGAGCGGATTATATGCATCCCTCGCGAATTTCCCCAAGACGGGATTGCGCCCGCGGAACCGGATCGTCCGGCTTTGCCGATTCGTCTGCCGGCGGAAACTGTGCCCGAGGACCGCCCCACAGGAGCACGCCTCAATTCGATCACACTCTTCGTGTCCTGCTCAAATTCACAAGTCGAATCGTCCGATGAAGGCAGGAAGCGTGTCAGCCCGGATTTCCCGGTGCAGGGTAGGGTGCGTCAAGCAGGTCCGGGCGACGGTGGGTCTTCGCTCGCCGGGAGGCGTCTCGCGCGTCGATAGTGTGGCGAGAGCAGCGGAGGCGGCTTGTGCCGACGCACCGTGGATGTGTGCGAGCTTCACCCACCCCGCCAGTGAGATCCGGGGTGGCAGGTTCGATTCGCGGCTGACTTTCGCGTTGCAGGAAGCGTTGTTTTTCCATGCCGACCGCAGTCATCGAAACCCATGAGCTGGTCCCCGAACTGTGCCGCCAGTTCGGCGTCATCACCGGCTGGCCGATGCATTTTACCGCGCTGGACAGGCCGCCGGCGGAG
Source organism: Deltaproteobacteria bacterium (assembly GCA_050257335.1). Lineage (GTDB taxonomy): Bacteria > Planctomycetota > Planctomycetia > Planctomycetales > Planctomycetaceae > JACQFH01. Next base: position 4,482 of record JBLMWR010000222.1, read on the forward strand.
ATTCGCGAGGAGCTGGAGAACTGCCCGGAATGTCCGTGGTTCGCCGAGATCAGTGACGGGAGCCGGCCCGCGGGATTTCTGCACCTGGAGTCGCCGGCCGATGAAGCCGCCGGCAATTTCGCCGAGGCGGCGTCGCTGGCCGAAACGCTCGCCCGTGTTCTGGGCCGGCTGGCGCAGGCCACGGCGCAGCTCGATCAGCGAAATCGGGACGTGGCGACCTTGCTCAATCTGGGGCTGGCCGTCCCGGGCCAGGACGACCTGGCCTTCAGCCTCACGCAGCTCCTGCAGGCGGCGGCGCATTTGACCGGGTCGTGGAGCGCTGCGTTCTTTCTGCTCGACGCATCGACCGAGCGACTGAAGCTGCGGGCCATCTACAATCTCGCGCGGGACGACGTTCCTCAGCCGTTTCGACAGCTTCGCACAGCGACGCCCGACCTGAAAGCGCTGGCCGACGAGCCGGTCATCCTGCGGACCGAGATTCCCGGCGACCACCCCCTCTTCCCGCCGGAGATGCGGAGCGGGGCGTGCGCAGCGGTGGAGTCGGAGACGGCCCCCTTCGGGACGCTCTGGGTCTACGACCGCCGGGCCAAGATTTACTCGCGCCGCGACGTGCAGGTCCTGCAGTCGATTGCGGCGCAGGTGGCCGGGGTGCTCGAGCGCTCGGCGCTCTTGCGCGGGAGCGAGCAGCACGAGCGGATCCATCGCGACCTGAAGGCCGCGTCGGAGACGCGCCCCGACAGCACCCTGCAGGACCTCCCCGAAGACCCGCGGTACGAGCTGGCGGGGAGGTGCACGAGCTGTTACGAGCTCGGAGGAGACTTGTGCGAGGTGATCGCCCTGTCGGGCGATCGCACGGCGATTGCCGTCGGCGATGCCTCGGGCAACAGCATTCCGGCGGCAATGATCAGTTCGGCGGTCCGGGGGGCGCTGCAGACGCACCCCGCCGAGGCGGACGGGGCGGCGGGGCTCTTGTCGCGTCTCAACCGGGCCCTGTGCAATATCACCCGGGCGCATCAGTTCATGAGCCTCTGCTACGGCGTGTACGACGCGGTCCGGCGGACCTTGACCTATTCGAACGCCGGGCATCCGGCGCCGCTCCTGATTCGTGACGGCACAGTCACCCCTCTCGAATCGCACGGCCTGCTGCTGGGAGTGGTCCCGGAAGTGTCGTACCGGCAATCGACGCTGGAGCTGCGTGCCGGGGACCTCCTGATCCTGTACAGCGACGGGATCAGCGAGGCGCGCTCGAGCAACAACCAGCTCTTCATGGCGAGCGGGATCTCGGCGACGGTTCTCGAGCATCCAGGGGAATCGGCGAAGGATGTCCTGGAGGCCATCTGGGGCCGCGTCGACGATTTTCTGCTTGGCGGAGAAGGGGCCGACGATCGCACGGTGCTCGTGCTCAAGGTCCGCTGAGGGCCGGCGGGTGGCCGGTATCGAACGCGGCTTGCGCCGACGCGCCGTGGACTCGCGCGAGCTTGACCCACCCTGCGTGAGAAATGCAGGCAAGTGCTGATCTTTCCCAGGATCTCCACCAGCATGTCCACCGCCGAGGGATTCAGGGCCTTCCACGGGCGTCCGAAGGTACCGCCGCTCCACCGCATGACGGCGTAAATCTCTTCCTTGCCCACATCCAGTCCGAAGTGCACTGTGCCTGCCGGACGGCCCTCCAGGACCCGCTCCACCGAAACCTGCTTGACGCTCGTGGCGCGATACGCTCTGCTCTTTCGCATGATCGCCGTGATCACCTCCAGCAATCGCGAGCACGTTACCGTTCCGGGAAAATGCCACGTCTGTGCAGTTCACCGCACGCCATTATCGCCGCAAGCCCGATTTCCCGTCGCCGCGCCATACGCCGGACTGCCGGCCGCAAAAGCGATCGATCAATGATGCTGTGATCCGCAGACCGGCAGAGACGCGAACGGGACAATGACTTCCGAACAACCTGCCATATTTCAATCGCGTTTCTACTGTCCCACGTGGCGGGCGGCGTAATGGAGCTTCGTCTGTGGAAGCTTACGCAGCAACGGCGAGCGCCCCGCATCCGCCGGGCAGCAATTTTCGCTGCCTCATCGCTGTTTGAGCTTTGCCGCCAGCACAGACGCGTCTCCTTCGACGAGCTTCCCTTCCGGGTCGATCAGGATGACCGTCCCCAGTCCGGGAAGGCCGTAGCGCTCCCAGGTTTTGAACGTCGGGTCCAGCAGGACCGGAAACGGGAGTTGCTTTCCCCAGACGTGCTTCACGATGGGCTGGAGCTTTTTGTCCAGCTCGGCGATTGATTTCACTTCGCCATCAACGTCGATGCAAAGCGCCAGGATTTCGAATTGATCGCGCTGGGCCTCGTGCTCCTCATAGAACTCCATCAGTTTCGGCATCTCTCGCCGCAGGCATGGGGTGCACGTCAACCCCCAGAAACCCACGAGCAGCCATTTTCCCCGAAAGTCGGCGATCTGCACGTCCTTCTTCACGCCGCGGGCGTCGGTCACGTTCCACTGCGGCGGCGTC
>JBLMWR010000223.1:0-3361 GCA_050257335.1 Deltaproteobacteria bacterium
GACTCGGCTCTCGGCTAACCAAACGACCCGAACTGCGGTCGTCCAGACCTGCAAGTAACGCTGCTGCACATCTGGATGCCTTGCGGAACCTCAGTCCGGAGTTACATCGCAACCGGCTCAATTGGACAGGCTTGCCCGGTGGCCAGGAACCAGCATGATACGCGCGGGCTGGGGACGCCCGACGTACGCGCCGGCGCGGCTTGCCGCGCTTCTCCGAAATCGGCGGGGCGAAATGCCAATTCGGGGGTGGGGATGGTATGCTGTGGGGCGAGTGGGGAGGGGTGAGTTTTCTGGCTGGGAAATCGGGTCATGGCGGTCCGGTTGAATTGGAATCTGCGGTGGCGGCTGTCGGTCTTGTGGTTGCTCGAATGGGGCATCACGGGAGCCGTCATGACGTATTTGCCGATTTACTGGGAGTCGATCGGCCTCTCCAAGCACCAGCAGTCGCAGTTGTACGCCGTGATGGCGGTGGGGCTGTGGGTGGCGCCATTCGTTCTGGGCCAGGTCGCCGACCGCTGGCTGGCGATTGAAAAGGTACTGGCCGCCAGCCATTTCGTGGGGGGCATCTCGCTTTACGCCCTGGCAACGGCCATGGATCTGTACCAGGAAACGGCGTCCAATTTTCAATCGCTGCTGTGGCTGGTGGGAATCTTCGCCGTGGCCTACATCCCCACCGTTCCGCTGGTGAGCGCCCTTTGCTTTCGGCACCTGCCGCACCCGGACGAACAATTCGGCAAGGTGCGGGTGTGGGGAACGGTCGGGTGGATGATCGGCGGGCTGTCGCTGTCGTTCTGGCTGGAACGGACGCAGGTCTTCGCGTGGGTGCGCGGGCACCACCCGGAATGGTCGATCGTCTACACGTTTCGCGAAATCCTGCTGCTGCTGCCGCGCCCTTCGCAATCGGACTGTTTCCGGATGAGCGCGTTCCTGTCGTTCGCGCTGAGCAGCTTCTGCGTGTTCCTGCCGCACACTCCCCCCGCCAAAAAACCGCACGGCCAGGTGGCGCCGCTGGCGGTGCTGGGGATGTTCCGAGACAAAACGTTTTCGCTGTTCATTGCGATCAGCAGTCTGCTGGCGGTACTGGTGGTGCCGCTGTACAACATGGCCGTGCCGCCGCTCTTGAAGGAGCTGCACGTCCCGGGGAACTGGGTGCCGACGGTGATGCTGATTGGGCAGGTGTCGGAGTTTCCGGCGCTGCTCTTGTTGTCGTTCTGCCTGCGGCGGCTGGGGCTGAAGGTGGTTTTCGCCACGGGAATTGCCGCCTGGGCCCTCCGGTATTCGTTCTTTTCGCTGGGGGGCCCGTGGCCGCTGGTCTTGACGGGGTTGGCGCTGCACGGGGTGTGCCACGTGTTCCTGATCGTGGTGGCACAGCTTTATCTGGACGCGAAGTGTCCGAAAGATCTGCGGGCCAGCGCGCAGAATCTGTTGTCGTTCATCACGCTGGGGGTGGGTTTCCCGCTGGGAACGCTGCTGGGGGGGGTGTTGCGGGAGAGGTTCAAGGAGAGCGCCCCCATGCTGTTTGCCGCTCCGGCCGTCGCGGCCATCGTGCTGCTCTTGATCTTCTGGAAGACGGTGAATTTTCCCGCCGCCGGCGCCGCGGCGACGGCGGGTGGCGCGGTCGAGCCGGGCCGCGAGGGGTTGCCGGCATGACCGGCGGGGGTCGAAGGGCGCCACCAAAATGCGTCCGGGATTTGTTCCGTGGTGTCGGGTCGGGTTCAATGTCGACAGCCGCGGAGCGGCGGCATAATTTAGCCGGTGGCTGACGCCACTGGCTAAATTGTTTCGCCCCTCCGGGGCTCGGAGTCGCCGAACGCCATGGCCCGTGCCCGGTCTGGTCGAACCGAGCGGAACAAAACCGGAATCCGAAATCGCCTTTCCACTCGCTCTCTGTTTAGCACGGCAGGGGGGACTTGCTGGACCGGCTGAAGCCGGTACTACAAACGGGCGGATTCCGTTACAGTAGCAGGCACGCACCGCGTGCCGTCCGCCGCGCGTCACGCGGACGCACGTCCTCGCTGGCGCTTCGGGTTGGTGTTGGCTTGCGGCGTCTCTTTTCCCGACAGGAGCTTCTTCCGTGGCATACGCACTCCGGCACCGGCAGGCGCTGCTGACTCTCGTGTTCCTGCTTCCCCTGTTCCTCACTCCGGGGCGATTTCTGGCGGCACAGGAGGACATCCGCGAGTTGAAACTCCGCGATTGGGAACCGCGGTCGATGCTGGTGACGAAAACGACCATCGTCGAAACGCCCCGCTTTCCCGTGATCGACATCCACAACCACCTGGGAGGGGGAAAAGCGTTTCTCGCCCCTGAGAGGGTCGAGCGGTATCTGGCCGAGATGGACGCGGCCGGCGTGCGGACGGTGGTCAATCTTGACGGAGGTTGGGACGAACGGCTGAAGGAAACGATCGCCGCGCTCGACCAGGCCCATCCGGGCCGGTTCCTCACGTTCGCCCTCGTCAATTTCGACGGCATCGACGACGAAGACTGGTCCGAGCGCGAAGTGAAGCGGCTGGAAGAAAGCTTTCGATCCGGGGCGCGGGGCCTCAAGATCGACAAGCGGCTGGGGCTGCGGTGGCGGTACAGGAACGGCAAGGTGATGCCGGTCGACGATCCGAAGCTCGACAGAATCTGGGAAACGTGCGGAAAGCACCGGCGGCCGGTGGTCATCCACGTTTCCGACCCCGCTGCTTTCTTCACGCCACTCGACCGCTTCAACGAGCGCTGGCACGAGCTGAACGCGAACCCCGGCTGGCTCTTTTTCGGCGAGCAGTTTCCGAAGCGCACGGAGATTCTCGATCAACTGCATCGCGCGATCGCCCGGCACCCGGAGACAACTTTCGTCAACACCCACTTCGGAAACAATGCCGAAGACCTCGCCGCGGTTGGAGAGAAGCTCGACAGGTACCCCAACATGTATGTTGATTTCGACGCCCGCATTTCGGAACTGGGGCGACAGCCGTACACGGCCCGCAAGTTCTTTCTGAAGTATCAGGACCGGATCATGTTCGGGACGGACACGACGCCCCGCCGCGACGCGTTCCGCATCTATTACCGGTTCCTGGAGACCGACGACGAATATTTCGACAGCGCTTCCAGCCACCACCGGCAGGGGTTCTGGATGATCTACGGACTTTATCTTCCAGACGACGTGCTCGAAAAAATCTACTACAAGAACGCGCAAAAAGTGCTGGGGATCGCGGAGGCGAAGTCCGGGAATGGAAAAACGGACGGCGTGGCCGCGACGCCCGAAAAGACGGCCGCGCGCATAATGCGCGTGCGTCCGTCGAAGGATTTCGAGGTCTCGGGAGACGGCAAAAACAAAGCCTGGTCGAAAGCAGAATGGGAGCCGATTCCACAGCGC
>JBLMWR010000224.1:0-6377 GCA_050257335.1 Deltaproteobacteria bacterium
GTACCGCTCAACCGTGGGGTTTCTAATTTGCCCATGCGTCCAAGAGCGAACGGGGTTAGGAACCTGCCCCACGGAGAGCTTGCCGTCCCACCCCCGCTTCCACATTGACTTGAACGCCAATTCAAGAGACACTTCGCCCCGCAGACCGGGGACGGCGCGGGGTGTCTCCACGGAACGGCCGCTGATTTGTTCAGGGAGCGAACGATTTTATGCGGGCGAAACGCCTGCGGCATCTGGCCGAGTATCTGGCCTTCAAGATCGTCGTCTGTTTTGTGCAGGCGCTGTCGCCGCGCCTATGCACGCGGCTTGCCGAGGGGCTCGCAACCGTCGTCCATTACGGGCTCCCTCGGAAGTGGACGCGTTACGGCGTCGCCCGTGAAAACATCCGCGCGGCGTTCGGCGACCGGTACGACGAGCGCCAGATCGAGCGGATCGTCTATCGCATGTGGGTCAGCCTCTTCCGCATGGTGACGGAAATCATTCTACTGCCCCGCAAACTGCGGCTCGACAACGTCGTCGCCGCCGTCGCCTTTCGCAACAAGCCCGACGTGGTGCGGGCCCTCTGCTCGGGGCGGCCGGTGATCGTCCTGTCCGGGCACTTCGGGAACTGGGAAATGGCCGTGTCGATCTTCGGGTTGTTCGGCTTTCGGATGGGGCTGGTAGCCCGCGAACTCGACAACCCGTATCTCAACCGCTGGTTTCTCGAGTTCCGCAAGTTCACGGGGCATCGGCCGATCTCGAAAAACGGGGGCGGGGGAGAGATGACGGCGCTGCTCGAACGCCGCGGCAGCATCGCCCTGCTGGGAGACCAGGATGCCGGTGTTTCGGGGCTCTTCGTCGATTTCTTCGGCCGCCCGGCCTCGACGTTCAAGTCGATCGCGCTTCTGGCGATGGAGTACAACGCGCTGATCTGCGTCGGTTACGCCCGCCGGCTGGAGAACGAAACGCTCCCCGGCGGATGGCCGCGCTTCGAGCTGGGCTGCGAAGACGTCGTCGATCCCCTGGAATTCGATTCGGCCGACGCTCTGAGGCAGATCACACAGCGCTACACGTCTGCCCTCGAACGCGTCGTCCGCCGCGCTCCCGAGCAGTATTTCTGGGTGCATCGGCGCTGGAAGAGCGTCCCGAAATCCCGCACCCGCCGCGAACAGCTCCCGCCGCGAAAAGCCGGGTGAATTGAATTGTGTGCGGCGAGTCCGCCCGTGGCGGAGCGTAAGCCGGCTGGTTCTCGGCAGTGAACTGTGCTCCCTCCCCACCCCCGCGTGACACTTCGATCGCCGCCGATCTATAATCGACAAACGCAGGCTGGCGGACAACTTCAATGGCGACATGCCGAGGACGTCTCACTATTTCTTTCGGTTCTTGCCTTTCTTTCGTTATTTGACCATCAGGGGGTCTTCATGTCTCGTTCGATTCGCGTCGCCGCCGTCAGCGATGTTCCCCCCGGGACGGCCAAAGAGGTTATGGCCGACGACCAGGTCGTGGCCCTGTTCAACGTCGACGGCACATTCTACGCGATGGATGGCGTCTGCCCGCACGCCGGCGGGCCGCTCGGTGAAGGGACCCTGCGCGGAGCCATCGTCACCTGCCCCTGGCACGGCTGGCAGTTCGACGTCACCAGCGGCGAGAACTGCCTCAACCGCCGGATGACCCACAAGTGCTTCCCGGTGAAAGTCGAAGGGAGCGATGTGGTGGTTGAGGTGCCATGAATTCTTCGACGCGAAGAGGCAAGCACACGGCACCTCGCTTGAAGGAGTAGATCATCAGGTCCCAAAGGGGGGGTCGTCGCGTGCGCACGCACTCGCGGATCATTATCGGGCATCATCTGGTGCTGCACGGCTATGGGCACTGGCTCCCGAACGATCCGCGCGGAAGCGGCTCCCATGAGGTCCGTCAGGAGAAGCTCGCGGACCTCGGGCCGGTGCACTTCGGGCGGAAGAAAGTGCAGCCTTGACGCGATGTTTTGCGCGATTTTAAGCAAGACGCGGAGCAAAGATTAGAATTCGCGCCGTTGTGGTTTGACGACGCGAAGAGGCAAGCACTTGGAGACTCGATCGGACGTGTCGTGCGCAGCAAGGGATACACGGTCTGGGCTTGCGCTGTGCTGAAGAATCACGTGCATCTCTGCGTACGGCGCCATCGCGACGACGCGAAGACCATGTGGGAAGCATTCGCCGATGAGACTCGTGCCGGGCTTCGCCTCTTCGCGGACGTTGCCCCAGCGCACCCCGTCTGGTCCGAGCGCCCCTACAAAGTCTTTCTCTACACCCCTGACGACGGGTGGCGTGTTATCGCGTACATCGAAAGCAACCCTGAAAAAGAGGGTCTAGCGCCGCAGAGCTGGCCATTTGTCACCCCCTATGATGGGTGGCCACTTCGAGGCGCGCCCCAATGACGAGGGGCGGGCGGGCGAGCGCCACGTTCGCGAGCAATCCGGGAATCGGACAGACTGGGGAAGCCCGTCCCCCAGCATCACGTCCTGATCTTGCGGCGCTTGGCGCGGCGGGCCTTGGCGTTGGCGGGGCGGGCCCCGTGATTGGCTTTTTTCAGCAAACGATGCGGCTTGGCCATGAGACCATTTCCTGTAGCTTGAAAGTACGGTTTTGCTGGTTGATTCTGTGAACGAAATTGTAGTGCTCCGGCGACGCAAGCGGAAGTGATGAAAGACCTTCTGGGCGGCAATTCCCGCTTACTGGAAATTCATCTTCGCACACTGGCGAAATCCTTACGAGTTTGCAACGATTCGTCCATGCACGGACTTCCAGTCTTTCTCTTCACCGCCGTGGCTGTCGCCATGGCGCTGTCGATCCTGATCGTCGCCCAGGTGATCGGCCCGAAACGCCGCACGCCCGTCAAGGAAATGCCGTATGAATCGGGAATGGACCCGGTCCATTCGGCCCGGCAGCGGTTCAATATCGGGTTCTATCTGCTGGCGATCGAATTCCTGGTCTTCGACGTTGAACTCCTGTTTCTGTACCCGTGGGCGGTCGCCGCTCACGAGCAGGGAGCCTTCGGCGACGGGCATGGAGTTTTTTTTGCAGTGATGGGCTTCCTGGCCGTGCTCCTCGTCGGGTTCGCTTACACTTGGCGGAAGGGGGTGTTCCAATGGAAATAGAGGTTCCCGAGAATGTGATGGTTGGCAAGCTCGACTCCCTCGCCAACTGGTGCCGAAAGAACAGCCTCTGGCCCATGCCCTTCGCCACCGCCTGCTGCGGGATCGAGCTGATGGCGACGGGGGCCAGCCGGCACGACGTGGCCCGCTTCGGGGCCGAGGTCTTCCGTTTCTCTCCCCGGCAGTGCGACCTGATGATCGTCGCCGGCCGAGTGGTCATGAAGATGCTCCCCGTGCTGCAGCGAATCTGGCTGCAGATGCCGGAACCCAAGTGGTGCATTTCGATGGGAGCCTGCGCGTCGACCGGCGGGGTGTTCGACACCTACAGCGTCGTGCAGGGAATCGATCGGTTCATCCCGGTGGACATGTACGTCCCCGGCTGTCCGCCCCGCCCCGAACAGTTGATTCAGTCGATCATCGACCTGCAGGATAAGATCCAGCGCGAAGGAACGGTGACGGGAAAGGAATTCCTGACGCAGGAGCGGCAGTCGGAAAAGCGGGCGCTGTTGCAGATTCTGCCCGGGGAGAGCGTACCGCGGCCGAAGCCGCTGGAGATTCTGGCGCGGAATTGAAAATTGAAAAGTGTAAATTGCAAACTTCAAATTGAATCGTGATGGCTGACGCGACGGCGACTCTCGAGAAGCTCAAGACCCGTTTCGGGGAGCGGGCATGGACGTATTCCGAGAATGCGAAATCGCGGAATCGGCGGATCGTGGTACCGGCGGAGCAGCTCCACAGCTATCTCGAATTCCTGAAAGATGAATGCGGTTTCGACCTGCTGGCGGACGTGACCTGCGTCGATTACCTGCATTACCGCGGCGCCAAAGACCGGTTCGGACTCGTCTACTGCCTGGCGAACACGGAGACCAACGAGCGGCTGATCGTCCGCTCTTTTCTCAACGAGCCCGACCTCGCCGTTCGCTCGGCAGTCCCTCTCTGGGAAGGAGCCAACTGGATGGAACGGGAAGTGTACGACATGTTTGGGATCGTCTTCGAAGGGCATCCCGACCTGCGGCGGATCCTGCTCCCCGACGAGTTCGCCGGGCACCCGCTGCGAAAGGATTACCCGCTTCGCGGGCGCGGCGAGCGGCATAACTTCGCGCGAATTACAAGGGCAGAAAGTTGAGCAAGCAGGAGAAACTGTTAGAGAAGATCCTCCGTGGCGAGTCGAACGCGAATATTCGCTTCAGGGATCTCTGCAATCTTCTCTTGAAATTGGGTTTTGAAGAACGTGTTCGGGGAAGTCATCACATCTTCACAAAGTTGAACGTCGATGAATTGATAAACTTGCAAGAGGACGGAGCGAGCGCAAAGGCGTATCACGTTCGACAAGTGCGGGCGCTGATCCTCAAGTACGAGCTCGAGCTTCCATGAAATCCTTTCGTTACGAAGTCATCATTTATTGGAGCAGGGAAGACGGTGCGTTTGTAGCCGACGTGCCGGAGCTTCCGGGCTGCATGGCTCATGGGAAGACGCACGAAGCTGCGTTGCGCGAGGCAAAGAGAGCGATGGCGCTCTGGATCGAGACCGCCAAGTCCAAAGGGAGACCGGTTCCGGAACCGAAGGGAAGGCGCCTTCTGCTGGCGTGAAGTCCAGCCACATCAATTGGAGGAGATTTCGTCGGCTCAGCCGTTTTTGAAATGTCGTTCAGGTAATTCATGTCCACCCTCGTCGAAGCCGGCACACCCGTCGAACAGGAATACCGCTGGACCCTCAATTTCGGGCCGCAGCATCCGGCGACGCATACCACGCTGCGCCTCATCCTGCAGATCGAGGGAGAGCGGGTCGTGCACGCCACTCCCGACATCGGCTATCTGCACAGCGGCTTCGAGAAGATCGGCGAGCACCTCAATTACAACCAGTACGTCACCGTCACCGACCGAATGAACTACATCTCGCCGATGGCGAACAACATCGCCTGGCACCATGCGGTCGAGACGCTGCTGGGAATCGAAGTCCCCAAGCGCTGCCAGTACATCCGCGTGATTCTGGCCGAGCTGGCACGGATCAGCGATCACTTGCTGTGCAATGGGGCCGCGGCCCTTGACACCGGGGCCTTCACCGCGTTTCTCTATGCCTTCAACCAGCGGGAAGCGTTGTACAACATCTTCGAGACGCTGTGCGGGGCGCGGTTCACGACCAGTTACACGCGCGTCGGCGGACTGATGTACGACGCCACGCCGAAATTCATCGAGCAGGTCCGGGCGTTCGTCCGCGATTTCCCGAAGGTCCACTCCGACATCTGCCGGCTCCTCAATCGCAACCGCATTTTCGTCGAGCGCACGAAGGGGATCGGGGTGCTGTCGAAAGAGGGGGCGACCAACCGCTCGGCGACCGGGCCCATCGCCCGCGCCAGCGGCGTCACCCGCGACCTGCGCAAGGACGAACCATATCTCTCCTACGCCGACTTCGACTTCGATATCGTCTGCTCGACCGCCGGCGACTGCTTCCACCGGTATCTGGTGCGCATGGACGAGATGCTCGAAAGCCTGAAGATCGTCGAGCAGGCGGTCGAGAATCTGCCTGCCGGGCCGGTGAACGTCCCCATGGGCGAGCGCATGATCCTTCCCGACAAATCAAAAGTCTGGAACACCATCGAAGGGCTGATCGCGCACTTCGAGGTGGTGATGACCAACCGCGGGTTTCAGGCGCCGAAGGACGAATGTTACGCGGCGATCGAAGCGCCGAACGGGGAGCTGGGATTTTACCTGGTCAGCGACGGAAGCGACATCGCCTACCGCGCCCGCTGCCGGCCCCCGAGCTTCATTCACTTTGCGCTGTTTCCGGAATTGATTAAGGGCCACCTGGTGAGCGACATCGTCGCGGTGCTGGGGAGCCTGAATATCATCGCTGCCGAGCTGGATCGATAGCCAAATATTGGAATGACTAATGACGAATGTCTAAAGAAATCCGAATGACGAAATCTGAATGACAGACCTTGGATACGGGCGAACAGTGTGATTGGGAGGGGTGACGTAGAGGGCGCGCATTGAACACTCGCGAGCACGGCATCGATTCAAAATGGCTGACCCGGCGCGTTTCTCTCGGGGAGGCGATTCGCGAAAACATGCATGGCGGAATCCCATTCGGCCATGCCAACGAGGACTGGGAACGGCTGCTGGCAAAAATGGAGCCGGGCGATGAACTTTCGTATTTCGAGCCGCCGTCGGAAAACTCAATGCGGCTCTGGGGGCTTGCGCTCGTGCGTGGTGAAGAGGTTATCAGTACTGTGATCACAGCAGTGGATTGACTCACTCCGTGCCGT
>JBLMWR010000225.1:0-3863 GCA_050257335.1 Deltaproteobacteria bacterium
CTCCGGCCTGAGCATTGGCGAAACCGACAAGTGATTGCGCATCCCGCGCCGGTTCCCGCCGATGCGTCGGCTCAAATTGCTACCCGGCTAGCAATTCGCGCCTGCAAACGGCATCCGCGGCGGGGCCGTTTCCCACATGAGCGCGACTTCGTCCGGGGTGAGGCCGTAGGCTTCGTTGACGAGGTCGCTCAGGCGGCGTTCGAGCTGGAGGCCTTCGGCGTCCCGGGCGCGGGCGGGTTCGATCGTCCGGGCGTGCTCGTCGCGCAGACTCTTGAGCGCGGCACCCGTGAGAGGGTTCTTTTTGCCGCGGATCCGTCGTACTTCAGCGACGAACGCGTCGGAGTCCAACTCGGTCGGCGCCTGGAGCTTCAGACTCGGCTTTTCGACGGCGTGTTCCACGCGAAGCCAGTCCAAAAGCGCTCGACGCATCCTGTGATGCGCTCCGGTAATCTCAATTACCCGCTTGACCGCCGCCTCCACAGTCGCGCGGAGGTCGTTCGGCGGCTGCGCGACTGGGAGGGATTCCATCAGGAATCCTACGGGCGAAAGGGCCTCGTCCTTCATGTGTGGCAGGTAGCGCCAGTTGTGCCACCAGAGCAGCGGCGAATTGAGGACCGCAAGCAGGTAGAGGTCGCCGCTGGCGATAAAAAAGGTCTTGTTATTACCGAATCGGCCAGCATCGTCCTTTGCGTACGACGGGTGAAACTGGATTTCCTGGTAGACGATCTTCGGCTTGCCGAATTCCCGCCAGTAATCAATTGGGTCCTGAATCTCAAACCACTGGTACCTCCCCGCTTTGCGTCCGGGCCACTCGCCCCCGTCCCAGCCCGCGGGCTTCGGCTCCAACTGCTGCCGAAAACGCGCCAGGTGCTTCTTCACTGACGGGTATCGCTCTATGTCGATCCCACGGCGCGCGAAAATCATCCATTGCCCTTGCCAGTCCGATGCCCACCGGTCCACGTCCTGCCCGCGGAGAAATGGCATTATGATCTCCGCACACTGCGGGTCAGCCGAGAGGAGGGCCTGCTTGGTGGCAGAGTCGATTAGGAACGCGTCGTTGCAGCCGGTTACAACGCCGCGATATGGCTTCGCCCCAGCGAATTCGGATAGGGGCACTCCGGCAGCGCGAATCTTCGCCATCAACTTCGTGACACCGCCCGCCTCAAGCTGCCAGTTGTCCGCGCTAAGTTGCGCTAAGGGCAGCTCGACACCTTCAGCGGCGATCTGGCGGCTGAGGTCGTCGATGCGGAGTTGTGCGCGCGGGATCGTGCAAAGACGGGCCGTCGTGGGTTTCGGCGCGCCCGTCGGCTTGCGGGCGACGATGATCGACGGGAAGACATCGGCGTCTTCGAAAATCTGCTTCGCGTGGCCGAAGTCCACGACCGACTCGACCCACGCCTCTTCCGAAAAGAGTCGGCGGAGCGGCTCGCCGTAACCGGATTTCATCCATTTGTTCGTCACGATGAACGACAAGAGCCCTCCCGGCCGCAAGACGCGCAAACCCAGCTCGTAAAAATAGACGTAAAGATCGGCCATGCCGTGGTAGGCTTTGTACGCCGATTCGAGGTAGGGCTTGTACTCGCTCAGCCATTCCTGCCGGACATACGGTGGGTTTGCCACCACGACATCAAAGCCCCCTTGCCGAAAGACCTCGGGGAAGGCGGCTTGCCAATTGAACGCCTTGGGATGCACGGCCGGATCAGAAACTACACTGTTGCCAACGCGGATCGGATGGTCGAGGCTGGTGAGGGCCTTGCCGCGCTGCGCCGTTTTGATCCACAGGCTGAGCCGGCAGATTTCGATCGCCTCTTCGTTCAGGTCCACGCCGTACAGGTTGTTTTCGAGAATCCGCTTGTCGAGATCGAAGAGCGTGCGATGGCCGCGCAGCTCGTCCAGGCGGTCGTTCGATCGCTGGTAGGTGGCGTACAACTGGTCGAACGCCTGAATCAGAAACGCCCCGCTGCCGCACGCCGGGTCGAGGACGCGGATCGACGTCAGCTCGTCCTGCCATGCTTCCCAGAAGCGGACGAGGGTGGCTCTGGCGGGTTTGGTCAGCTTGTCCAGCTCGTAAACGCCCGGGTCGGCGAGCGCCGTTTTGGCCGCCCCTTTCGCGCTGGTCTGCTCGCGGGCGCGAAGCTCTTCGAAGCGGTCGCGCAGGATCCCGCCGATCGCCTGTTCCACGATGTCGCGGGTGATGAACGACGGGGTGTAGAACGCCCCCTCCTTTTTGCGGCGCGTCTTGTGTTTTTCGACGCCGACCGGTTCGGCCAGTCCATCGAGCTCGTTGCGGAGCCGTTCGAGATCGGTGATCGACTGCTCGAAAATGTGCCCGAGAATATCGACGTCGATGACTCGCGCTTCACCGGTCGCCTGATGGGCGGGGTGATAGTCGTAGCTCCCCAGGTCGTGGAAGTAGGCGCAAACCTGGTCCGAGACCGTCATTGAATCGAGCACTTCGTCGGGAGCGAACAGCCCGCCATTGTAGGCATGAATCCCAAGCGCGGCATTGCCGTTGTTGATCGCCGTAAAGAGTCCGCGGAAATTCTCCCAGATCGGGCGCGGGTGGTACGGATCGCGGTGCTCGTACGCCCGCCGGATCGTTTCGTGTGGCAAGAGTCCCCGGTCTTCGCCGAACGCCACGAACAGCACCCGGTCGAGTAGCTTCTGGGTGCTCGCCAGGACGGCGTGGCGCGCAATCATCGGGTTGTCGCGGCTGAGCTGCTCGAAGGCGTCCTGCCGCATGTCGGCGTAGTTGACGTAGAACTTTTTGGTCAATTCCCGGCCGACTTGTTCCGACTCGGCCAGCAGCGAGTAGAAATGGCAGCGACCCGATTGCGGAACGACCCGCTCGGCTCCGAGCAGAAAAAGAAAGCGCCGCAGCGCGGCTTCGTCGTCGGCGAGCTGTTCGGTGTCGAAGCGTTCGAAGGTGCGCTGGTCTGACCCTTTGTGGTAGAGCCGTGTCTGCCGGATCGACGTGACGAGGATCCAGTCGCAGGGGAGATTGATGGCGTAATGGTATCCCTGATCGACCGCCGACATGCGCCGGCCAGCGAACGGCCGCTCGAGCGGATCGCGCGGACCTTTTCCTTCGAGAACGACGGCGTATTGCTGCTGGCCGTTGAAGTCGCCGAGAACGGCATCGGCGAACTGGCCATCGACTTCGATATGCCGTTCCCAGCCGATGGTGTACCGGTCATGGCCGGCGGGACGCGTGTAGCCGAGCATCCCGACGAAGAAGTCGGCCAGAAAGTCCGGCAGGATTTCTTCCTCGCCGAAATTGTCGATGCGGCGGCTGGCGATCAGGTCGGCCCAGTGCTCCAGCTTTGCGGAATCGACGGGCGGCAGCGAAAAGCCCGCGAGATGCGTCCGCAGCACGTCGGGGCGAAAAAGCGGTTTGGCTTCAACGGGCATGAGTGGACTCGCGGAAAGGCCGCGATGGTTATGGGGACCGAATGGAAACCAGCAGCTTACACGCTGGGGAGGGGCAGAGACAGGGAGCGGATGCACGCCCGATACGCCGCGCGGTACGAAGCATGCCGTTGACTTCGGCCACGAGCGGCGGTAGCATGCCCGCGTGTAAAAGTGACGGTGCCCATGGCGGGCACTGGACAAGCTGGCTATGAGAGCCCTTCGGCACACTCCCCGTGCCGAGGGGCTTTTTTGTTCGAGTCCTGGATTTCCCTGGCATGATTTTTTCAGCCGCAGAGGGAGCGACCGATGACCACCGCAACCACTGAGGCGAAACGAAAGATCAAGAGTGACGGCCGGGTCGCCGCGACGGGGCCGCTTTCGGCGGACGAGCTGCGCCGGATGGATGCCTAGTGGCGGGCTTCCAATTACCTCTCGGTCGGACAGATCTACCT
>JBLMWR010000226.1:0-2803 GCA_050257335.1 Deltaproteobacteria bacterium
CGTTACCGCGAGCGCCGCCTTCGGCCAGAATGAGCGCCAAAAAAACGAACGGGAAGTCTTCAACCCGCGCCCGTCGCTGCTCGCGCTCGACTTCTCGCGCGACGGCACGCTCGTCGTCACCGGCGGCGACGCCGTGCGCGTCCATGATCTGATTTCGGGCGAACAATTGAACCAGTTCGCATTCAGGGCGACGACGCGTACCGTGGCGTTTTCCTCGCAAGAGAAGCGCATCTTCGCCGCGGCCGGCGACGACGGAACCATCCGCTTCTGGCGTGTCCCCGAAGAAAAGCCCTTTCGGGTGCTCGAGACCCGACCGGTCATGATCAGATCCATCGCATTTTCGCCGGCCGGCACTCTGTTGGCCAGCGGTGGAAATGGAGAATACCGCGACGGCCAGTTCGTCCCCGACAAGCCGGCGTTCGGCGAGTTCACGCTTTGGAACGCCGGGACCGGAAAAATTGTACGCACGCTGACTTTCCCCAGATTCAACGTCGGTTGCGTCGCCTTCTCCCGCAATGGAAAGCGCCTCGCCCTCGCGAAGAACTCAGCCGACAGGAACATGGCGTCAATCGTCGAGGTCTACGAAATCGAGCCGTGGAAGCACGTCCGGAGCGTGGCCTTCTCACCCGGATTCGCGCTGTCCATTTCATTTCTTCCCGATGGTCGGCAAATTTTAATCGCCGGGGGGGACTGCGTCCCGATGAAGCGCGAAGGGTGCATGACCACGGGGAAGTTCTGGCTCGCCGGGCCGGACGCAAAAGAAGCCACCGAGCTGGTCGAGCCGACGCGGCACGGCTATTTCCGCGGGGCAGGCCTGACGGCCGCCGGAGATCGGTTTGTAACAGGTACGGTCAAAGCGAACCTCGAGAGGCGCGGGACTTCAGTTGCAGTCATGCAGATGCGCGACACGAAGACCGGAAAACCGATCTGGTCGCATGCGGGCGAGGGCTACGACATTTATGGAGCGAAGCTCTTCCCCGACGGAAAACGGGCCGCCTGCTGCATCGGCTCGGAAATCCTGATCCTCGACGCCGAAACCGGAGAGCTCGTCCGCACCATCGAGGCCGGCAAGTAAGTGTCGCCGTATAGGAAGGGAAGCGCCACGGCGGTCGCCTTTATCATCGCCAGCGGCCTCTTCACGACGAAGATTGTGCCGGGATTCACGAATCCGGTGGCGGCGTTCGGCCTTCTTCCCGTCTTTGGCGCCGGCTGATGATCCCCCTGGAACCCGGCCAGCGAGTCGCCGCCAGACTGCTGCGCGACGGCCAGACGTTCGCCGGTACCGTGCGACTGGGAGCGGCGAAATAGCGACGGCGGAGTGGGGGCAGTGACACGGCCACGCCCTTCGCAAAAGGCTCAGGGCGTGCCACCCCGATCATTCTTTGGATCGGCTTTTTGCGACTCGGCGGATGCCGGCCGGACCCGGCTGTCCACGTGCGGTTGTCGCGCCTTGGCAATTCGGGCGCGGGGCATCTTCGTCAGGGCACTCTCGACGCTGTCGCGAAGCACGCTGGCCCAGAAGCGGTCGAGCACTCCGGCGAGGACCGGCTCAATTGGCTCCTCCGGGTTCAGTTTGAGCTGCATCAGGATAGCGAAAAGACCCATCCGCGATTGCTCACCGGAAACGAACCGTGACAGAGCTGACAGCTCCTCCTGATTGAGCCCGCGCAGGGCCTCGGCCAGCGACACGAACCAGTTCCCCAGCCACGAGTCTTTCGCGAGGAGCGGTGCGTAATCCTTCCGGAATGCCGCCGTCGAGAGGTGCGGGAGGGCATCTTCGCCGGCGACTCCGACTGGCGGCAGTTGCAGCAAGGGCCCCACGGTGCCCAGCAGCACTCTGCCGAACGGGCCGACTTCACCGCTGGCAATCGTCGTCTCGAGATTCGCCTTCACAGTCGGGGAGTGCGACACGTAGTGCAAGGCCGCGCCGCGCCCCACGGGCCACATCCAGCCCGTTTTGGGAACGAGCCGGCGATAGACGGGGAGCCAGCCCATGACGAAATTCTCGTAAACGCGCGGTTCAACCGGCGAATCGTCGCCCAGCGGGCGAATGACGTTGTGCCAGGGGATGCGGAACTCGTCGAAGTTTTCGGGAGTGGGCGTCAACCAGGCGGAAAGCAGGTCGTTGAAGGCCGGGGGCGTCCATCTCTGGCAAAGCCGGCGCAACGCGCGCATCGTTTCGAGTCCTTCCGAAGAACCCACACCGCTGGTCACGGCAATCCATTCGTCGATGAAGAACTCGGCGAGCGGCTTCCATGGTGACTGCACGTCGTACTCGTCGCGCGTTGCATCCAGCCTGCCGTCCAGCGCCTGCACCATAACAGCGTGGGCGCCGCGTTCGAAGCGGCAGGTCAACGATCCGCCACCGCCGCCCGTCCAGCGAAGCTCCGAGGGCCGTCCCGATTTCCGGTCGATTGTGATTGCGACGCTCGGGGTCACAAGCTTCACAAAGCGCTCGTCAACAGTGGTCTTTGGCTTGTCGAGATGCGCCAGTGAAATCATCGCCGCGGGCGAGAATCGCGCCCGCACTTCAAAGGGCAGCTCCCTCGGTTTTGAGCTCGATTTCCATGCCATGCCGAGGTGAATCTGGAAGTTCTTGCCGCGCTCCGGCTTCTTCGACGGCTCGCAGGCCAGGTTGAAGAGCACTCGGTCAGTATCGGGAATCGGCAGGACCAGCCGCGCCTGGCGCCCGAGATCGGCGAGCACGATCCGGTCGGGGAGCACCACACCGACGAGAGCCAGGAAGGGCATGCCACCCGCCGGCCCCGCGCGCACGACCAGCGTCAGGCCGCCGTTGGGTGCG
>JBLMWR010000227.1:0-4355 GCA_050257335.1 Deltaproteobacteria bacterium
AGCGGCCCGGGATCGCAGTTGCGCTTCCGACGCTCAAGGGGTATTCGGTCTTGCTGGACGTGGGGGCCAACCCTGCCGCGCGTCCCGAGCACCTCGCCCAATACGCCATTATGGGCGCCGTATACGCGCGCGAAGTCCTCGGGACGGACGCACCCCGGGTCGGGCTGATGAACATCGGCAGCGAAGATGGCAAGGGGAATGAGCTGGTTCGCGAGACGCACGCGCTGCTCGTGAAGTCGCCGTCGCGCGAGAGCTACATCGGCAACGTCGAAGGGCGCGGCCTGTACCACGGCGAGGCCGATGTGATCGTCTGCGAAGGGTTCGTCGGGAACGTCGTCCTGAAAGTCAGCGAAGGGATGGCCGAGATGATGTTCCGGAAGCTGCCGCAGGACGTCGTCGAACAACTGCACGAGGAGAAGCACCTGGCGAGCCAGGCGTTTCAGTCGATCGCCAAGCGGTATTCGTACCACGAATCCGGGGGGGCGCCGCTTTTGGGGGTGGATGGCATCTGCATGATCTGCCACGGATCGAGCAACTCGCGGTCGATTTACAACGCCTTGCGGCGCGCGGTGGCGTTCGAGAATCGGCAGATCAATCCGCAGATCGTCGCGGAGCTGGCGGAAGCCCCGGCGATCAGCTGAGCGGCTGTGGAATTTTTATAGGGTGGGCTGCGGCCCACCCGTCGCCGGAATTGCGGTGGGCAAAGCCCACCCTGCAGGCGATCGGAAGATAAGGAAAAGCCGCGTGGCCAAGATCGCACTCTTGTTTCCCGGTCAGGGGGCGCAGCATGTCGGGATGGGGCGGCAGATCGCCGAGAAGTATCCCCGGGCCCGCGAGCTGTACCAGCGCGCCAGCGAGATCCTCGGATACGACCTCGCGAAAAAATGCTTCGAGGGACCGGCGGCCGAACTCGACACGACCGAAATCAGCCAGCCGGCAATTTTCGTCACCAGCCTGGCGGCGCTGGAAATGTTGCGTGCCGATTCCCCGGAGGCGGCTTCCAGCTGCGCGATGGCGGCGGGGCTGAGCCTGGGAGAATACTCGGCCCTGGTCTTCGCCGGCGCGCTCTCGTTCGAGGACGGGCTGCGAGTCGTTCAGCGGCGCGGGCAGGCGATGCAGGCGGCGTCGGATGCGACTCCCTCCGGAATGGTGAGCGTGCTCCTGCTCGACCGCGACAAGGTCGAAGGCATTTGCCGCGAGGCATCGTCGGCCGGGACGCTCAAGATCGCAAACTGCCTCTGTCCGGGCAACACGGTTGTCTCGGGGACGAGAGCGGCTTGTGCCCGGGCCGTGGAATTGGCCGAGCAGGCGGGGGGGAAGGCGGTTCCCCTGGCCGTGGCGGGGGCCTTTCACACGGACATCATGAAGCCCGCCGATGCGCGAGTGGCAGAAGCCCTGGCGGGGGTTACCATGCGGAAACCGGCCCTTCCGGTGTATTCGAACGTCGATGCCCGGCCGCACGAAGATCCGGAGGAAATCCGTGAAATTCTCGTGCGCCAGGTAGTCAGCCCCGTGTTGTGGGAAGACGCGGTAAAGAACATGCTGGAAGCCGGCGCCGGGGAGTTTTACGAGGTCGGCCCGGGAAAGGTCCTCCGCGGGCTGCTCAAGCGGATCGACCGGAAGAGGGAATGTCGCACAGTGAACGATTCGTAACGCTTGCGGAGCGGCACGGGATACATCATTCTACGGCAGGCTGGGGCTGGGACGACGGGAGAGTCGCCGAAGGGAGCCCGGCGGCGATTCATACGGTTGCAATTTACACGATGGTGCAAACCCGATATATCTGGGCAAATAATCACGGTTGATCAACCCTGCGGCGATTGGATCTCGTTACTAATCGGAGGATTCTGGCGTGTCTGTAGAAGAAAAAGTCATCGGGATCGTCAGCGAGCAATTGCAGATCCCCAAGGAAGAAATCTCCGCCGATAAGTCGTTCGTCGACGACCTCAAGGCCGACTCGCTGGACGTCGTGGAGCTGGTGATGGAATTCGAAGACGTCTTCAAGATCACCATCCCTGACGAAGACTACGAGAAGATCAAGACGGTCGGCGATGCCGTCAAGTACATTGAGGAAAAGCAGTAACGCCATGACCAGGCGCGTCGTCGTCACGGGCATATCGGTCGTCACGGCACTGGGCTTCGAGACGTCCGAGTTCTGGGATAAGCTCTGCGCCGGAAAGAGCGGCGTGAGCCCACTGGAACGTTTCGACTGCTCGGAATTCAAGGTTCGCTTCGGAGGGGAGATCAAGGACTTCGACCCGACCGACGCCGTGCCGGCCCGCGAAGTCAAACGCCTCGACCGCTTCTGCCAGTTCGCCCTGTACGGCGCCGCCAAGGCGATCAAGCAGGCGGGGATCGATTTTTCCCAGGGAAACGCGTATCGCTACGGCGTCATCACCGGAAGCGGCATCGGGGGGCTCAACGAGATCGAAGAGCAGCACTGCACGCTCTTCGACCGCGGCCCGAACCGCGTTTCTCCCTTCATGATTCCCAAGCTGATGGTCAACGCGGCCAGCGGGAACATCTCGGTGATGTGGGGCCTTCGGGGACCCAACTGCGCCGTCGCCACCGCCTGCGCCTCGGGGTCGAACGCCATCGGCGACGCCTTCAAACTCATTCAGCACGACCGGGCCGACGTCATCGTCACCGGCGGGAGCGAAGCGGCCATCACCCCCATGGGGCTGTCGGGCTTCGCCCGTATGAGCGCCCTCTCGACCCGCAACGACGACCCGCAGCGCGCCAGCCGGCCGTTCGACCGCGACCGCGACGGGTTCGTCATCGCCGAGGGGGCCGGGATGGCCGTGCTCGAAGAGTACGAGTTCGCCCGCCGCCGCGGGGCGACCATCCTGGCGGAAGTGCTCGGGTACGGGATGAGTGCCGACGGCAACCACATGACGGCCCCCGATCCCGAGGGGCGCGGCGCCGCCTACGCGATGGAATTTGCCTTGAAGGACGCGCGCCTCAATCCGGGCGAAATCGGCTATATCAACGCCCACGGCACAAGCACCCCGCTGGGGGACAAGGCCGAGACCGTGGCCATCAAGAAGGTCTTCAACTCCGAAGCGAAAAAGCTGGCGGTGTCGAGTACCAAGAGCCAGTTGGGGCACCTGCTGGGGGCCTCGGGCGGGGTCGAGTTCGTCGTGGCGGTGCTGTCGCTTCTCAACCAGATCGTTCCGCCGACGATCAACATGGAAAATCCCGACCCCGATTGCGACCTCGACTACGTCCCCAATGAACCGCGCCCCAGGGGCCTGCGGTATGTGATGTCGAACAGCTTCGGCTTCGGCGGCCACAATGCGTGCCTGGTGCTGGGCAAGGTGTGAATGCAATTCATCTCGCTCCGCGAGATGAGGTGAGTGCCTTCCCTTGCCATACAGCTCTTGAGCCACGGATCAGCTCTGCTCCTGCCCCACAGACAGGGTACCTTGCGGCCAGAAAACGCGCCGGCCAGCGGCGGCCCGCGTCGTTAAGACGTCAGCGGCGCGACCAATGCCCATAGACCATCTCGGAGGACCGAGCCGACTCCATTATACCGCGTCGCTGTCAGCTGAGAGCCTGACGTATGACAAGCCGGATTGACACGAAACGGGAGTTGGCGGATACTCGCCCGTACGGGGGGTTTGCGGCGGTTTTTGGCGCCCGTCGCCGTTTTCTGGCACGTGTCATGAGTACCACGCAGGTCAATCTGGATCTCGCTGCCTACGCAGCCGAAGTCGCAGCGGCGGCGAAAGTTGCGTCCCGCGCCCTGGCGATGGCAAAGGGCGAGCAGAAGAACCGTTTCCTGCGCCGGGCAGCCGAATTGATCCACGAAAAATCTTCGGGCATTATTGCCGCCAATCAGGCCGACGTGGCGGCAGCGCCCGATTACGGGTTGAACGCCGCGGCGATTGACCGGCTGAAACTGACTCCCGCGCGGCTGAACGGGGCCGTCGCGGCTCTCGACGAGATTGCCGGCCTCCCCGATCCGGTCGGGGAAACGATCGAAGGGAGCGTGCGCCCGAACGGTCTGGCCGTGTCGCGCGTGCGTGTCCCGTTGGGGGTGGTCTTCTTCATCTACGAATCGCGTCCGAACGTCACAGTGGATGCGGCTGGGATCTGCGTGAAGAGCGGGAACGCCGTCATCCTGCGCGGGGGGAAAGAGGCCTTTCACAGCAACCAGGCGCTGTACGAAGTGCTGCGCGAGGCGCTGCACCAGACCGATCTCCCGCCCGAAAGCGTGCAACTTGTCGAGACGACCGACCGGGCGGCCGTGGGGCACTTCCTGAAGCTGCATCAGCAGATCAATGTCACGATTCCGCGCGGCGGCAAGTCGCTCATCGAGCGGGTGGTGGCCGAGGCGACAATGCCGGTCATCA
>JBLMWR010000228.1:0-2686 GCA_050257335.1 Deltaproteobacteria bacterium
CATCTGCCGGATCTTCCAGCAGATCGCTTCCGCCATCTGCTGTGTGCCGACGGCGGTGGGGTCGCTGCGGTCGGCCTTCATGTCGTAGGTGACGTCCTTCCCCTCGGCGATGACGGCGGCGACGGCCCGTTCGAGCCTGTCGGCGGCCTGTTTTTCGCCCAGGTGCTCGAGCATCAGCTTTCCCGAGAGAATGAGGGCGGTGGGGTTCACCTTGTTCTGCCCCTTGTACTTGGGGGCGCTGCCATGCGTGGCTTCGAAGATCGCCCCCTCGCTGCCGATGTTCGCCCCCGGCGCAACCCCCAGCCCGCCGACGAGCCCGGCGCACAGGTCGCTGAGGATGTCGCCGTACAGGTTGGGAAGCACGATGACGTCGTACAGCTCGGGCTTCTGCACGAGCTGCATGCACATGTTGTCGATCAGCCGCTCGGTGTATTCGAGGGTGCCGCCGGTGCTCTTTACGCGCCCAGCCAGTTCCGGATCGGGCTCGACTCCCTCGGCGAGCGACTTGTCTTCGAATTTCGCCCCGTAGGCGAGGGCCACGGCGCGCGATTCCTTGTACCACAGGCCGTCGGTGAATTTCATGATGTTCGCCTTGCAGACCGAACAGATGCTTTTGCGGTTGTTCCGGACCGCATAATCGAAGGCGTAGTTGGTAATGTTCCGGGTTCCCTCGATCGACATCGGTTTGATGCTCACGCCGGTCGTCGCGAGGCCGGTCGTAATCTTCTTCCCGCTGGCGATGCCGTTGATGAAGTTAATGAGCTCTGCGGTTTTGGGCTGGCCGGCTTCGAATTCGATGCCGGCGTACAGGTCTTCAGTGTTCTCACGGACGACGACGAGGTTGACGTTCTTATAGTGACCGCGCACGCCGGGGTAACTCTTGCAGGGGCGGACGCAGGCGTAGAGGTTGAGGGCTTGGCGCAGGTAAACGTTGACGCTGCGGAACCCCTTGCCGATTGGGGTCGTGATGGGGGCCTTGAGCGCCACTTTGTTCTTCTTGATCGATTCGAGCACCCGTTCGGGGACTTTCCCCTCTTTCTCGATGACCTCAATCCCGCAATCCTGCACGTCCCAGTTGATTTTGACGCCGGTGGCATCGATGCACTTGCGGGTGGCCTCGGCGATTTCAGGACCGACGCCGTCGCCGGGAATCAAAGTGACGCTGTACATGAGGGCCTCGATATTTCTTTGAGTGTTGTTGTGCAATGGGTACCCGAGGGATGCAACCCGTGGGCCTGGGGAAGCGCACAGCGACCGTAACAGATCAAATGTTTGAATTCAAGGAGTCACGGCGTCTTCTGAAACTCGCGCAACACGACCGTCGCATAGCTCCCGGAGGGAAGCGTGAACTCCAGTCGCACTCCGTCCGGCTCGAGGGAGATTTTCAGGTCTTCCAGCCAGACGAGATACGGCCGGCGCGTGCCGGGCGTCAAGTTCGAGAAGCGCTCGAACGCCTGGCGCGGAATTCCCGAATCGGCGAGCAACCGATCCTCGCGCGCCGCGACTTCTCCCGCCGGCTGTTTCATTTTCGGCCCGAAGATGGGACCGGACAGCACGATCTCGCGGGCGTTGAAGCGGGCTTGTTCGCGTTCGGCATCTTCGACGACGAACGGCCCCCCCGAGGCGACCACCTGCATGACATCGCCGGCGAGGACTCTGTGGATGAGACCGTCGCGCATCCGTTCCACGAGGGCCCGGTTGAACAGGGCCGACTGCACGGCCGACAGCGCCAGCCGCAACAGAAATTTCCGCCGCGCGCGGGGAATGGCGCTTGGAGACTTAGTCCCCTGCAGCAGTTCGAGACCGAGCTCGAGCGTCTCGGCGTCACGTCCAAAGCGCTGCTCGCCGAAAAAATTGGGAACGCCGGTTTCAGCGAGCCGCGCTCCGATCATCTGGGCCTTTTCGAGACCTCCAGCGACGACATTCCGGATGAGAATCGAAAACCGGTTCCCTTTCAGGTGCCCGGTCCGCAGCTTGTGGCAATGGCGGTGAACCTCAAGAATTCGAATTTGTTCATGGGCGAACGAATCAACCAGGGGAAGGCACCGCAACGGGACCGAGACCATCTGCCGGGTCACGGCCTGCCGGTCCTTCATGCCTGCAGTTCCGACATCCTGATGCGCAATCTTCAGGCACCGTGCCAGATGGCTGACAAGTTGCTCGGCAGAGAGTCCGACTTTTTCGACCCAAAGATACAGGAATTCCCCGGTCTCTGCGGGGGGATACGCGGAAATTTCCTCAACAACGAAGTCCTCGGCGCGCTCCTTGCTGGAACCTGACGTTCCCGTAAGGTTTTCCGTGATCCAGGGGAGGGAATAGCCGATAAGGTGACTGGTCGCCGAGTTCGCCGATGGGTTCTCCATCCGGTCGAGTATATCCGCTGGCGTTCGGCCCGGCGATGGCGTGGAGTCAGGCGGGCGCCGTCATTTCGAGCCAGCAAACGATGCATCTTCGACTGCAGAAGGCATTTCGCAGCTTCGCATCGCCGAGCAACGTGGCGATGGCCGTCCTGGCTGGATTTCTGTCGGTCGGGTCCATCACCGATTGGAAGATGCTGCGCAGGCGCCCGTCAAAATCGGCAATGGCGGTGACTCCGGGTTTTCCGGAACATGCGACTTATTCGATCAATGCGCGGTTGCGCACCGGACGCTCGGAAAGCGGCGGTGCGGTCTCTCTGCAAGTCGCT
>JBLMWR010000229.1:0-4521 GCA_050257335.1 Deltaproteobacteria bacterium
GCTGCCGATACTTCCGAACCATCTCCGCCGGCGCCTTGCCGGCCGTGACCGCCTTCTCATTCTGCTCGAGAGCGTCCTGGGCCTCTTTGGGAAGGGCCCGCAGCACGTCCTCGACGAAAATCGGCGAACCATTGACGAGGGCCGCGACCTGACCTTTCTTGAAATGCGAGCCCGAGCCTTCAAGTTCAATCGGCGAGATCACGTCGGCACCGGGATTCTCCAGCGCGTCGGGATGAACAGCATCCTCGGTCCGCAGGCCCCCCACCTGGACGACCTCGTCCCGTTTCGCCGAACCTTCTGCCTGGGCGCGTCCGGTGGAATCCCCCTCCGTTTCCGACTCCTCGGCTTCGGCGGCGGTCTCCGCGTCGCCGTCTCCGTCCGGGCTGGATGACGACGACCCCGCCGGCGTCCACGATTTGTCGCGGGTCGGCGGTCCGTCCACCGCCTGCCCCGCACCGATGGTCGGAGCGTTGGGAAGACTCGGGGATGCTTCGGTCTGGGCCGACCCGTCGAGCTTTACAGTCGGACCGGCACGCTTCGCAGACTGGATCTCCGCGTCCGGCACCGGCTTGCGTTGTGGGGGAGGAGGGACTAGCGGGTCCTCCTTCTTCTTGCCGAGCCCCAATTGCTCGCAACCCGCAAGAACCAGAAACACCAGCGCTGCGGCCGTCAGGCCGCGCGGAAAGATGACTCGTCTGCGGTGGGAGAACTCATCCATGAATGGGCCCGTCGCCGCGGCGCAACGACTGGAGTGAGAGGCAGGAGAGCGCGAAAGGCGGCGGATTATAGCGGAACAGGGATTGGCTGCAACAGCGCTTTGACCGCGCCCAGGGGGTCGAATTTCGCCCCTTCTCCAGTCGGGCCAACCAGATAGGCACTCCGCTGGTCGACGACGCGGAGCCGCTTTCGCGAGCCGGCCGCGAGCTTTTCGATCAGCGCCCGGTCGCGGTAGCGAAAGACGACATCCTGCTTTTCAAGGTGAATGTCGTCGATCTGCCAGGCCTGCGCCATGAGCTGCAAGCGCTTGATTTCGATCATGTTGACGACCGGCTCGGGGGCAGGCCCGAAGCGGTCGCGAAGCTCGGTTTCCAGCTCCGCCAGTTGTTCGAACGTCTCGACCCGCGAGAATTTCCGATACACGTCGATCTTGTGCCGCCCGGGCGGGACGTACGAGCCGGGCAGATACGCCGGCAGCGGCAGATCGACCGCCACGTGGCGCGTCTCGCGGAGGGGCTGGTTCTTCAGCCGCCGCACGGCGTTCTCGAGCAACTGGCAATACAGTTCGTACCCGACCGAAGCGATGTGGCCGCTCTGCTCGGTCCCCAGAATGTTCCCCGCCCCGCGGATTTCGAGGTCGCGCATGGCGATCTTGAAGCCGGCCCCCAGCTCGCTGAATTCCTCGATCGCCTTCAGCCGTCGCGCCGCCGTCCCCGTCAGGCTCTGCCCTTCCTCCAGAAGCAAATAACAGTACGCCCGGTGCTTGAACCGCCCCACGCGGCCGCGCAACTGGTGCATGTCGGCCAGGCCGTACTTGTCGGCCTGGTGGATGAATATAGTGTTGGCGGTGGGGATATCGAGCCCGCTTTCGATGATCGTCGTGGCCACCAGCACGTCGAGCTTCGCCGCCACGAACGCCACCATCGTCTCTTCCAGCTCGTGCTCGGCCATCTGCCCGTGGACGATTCCGATGCGCGCCTCGGGGACGATCGACTGAATCCGATCGGCGATGGTTTCGATGTCGTATACGCGATTGTGCACGAAATAGATCTGGCCGCCGCGGTTCATCTCGCGAATGATCGCCTGGCGGATGAGCTCGGGGTCGAATCGCGAGATGCGGGTTTCGATCGACAGCCGGTCGTGTGGCGGGGTCTGCAGGTTCGAGATGTCGCGAATTCCCAAAAGCGACAGGTGGAGCGTCCGCGGAATCGGCGTCGCGCTGAGCGTCAGCACGTCGACCTCCAGGCGGAGTTTCTTGAGCATCTCCTTGGCCTCAACCCCGAACCGCTGCTCTTCGTCGATGATGAGGAGCCCCAGGTCGCTGAAATGCACGTCGGGCTGAATCAGCCGGTGCGTCCCGATGACGAGATCGACCGTGCCGGCCGCGAGCCCCTCGAGCACCTTCTTCTGCTCCCCCCGGGTGCGGAAGCGCGACAGCACCTCGATCGAAAACGGATACTCGGCCATGCGTTCGGAAAACGTCCGGTAATGCTGCTCGGCAAGGACCGTCGTGGGGACCAGCACCGCGACCTGCCGTCCCGCGTCAATTGCCTTGAAGGCCCCGCGCATCGCCACCTCGGTCTTGCCGTAACCCACGTCGCCGCAGATCAGACGGTCCATGGGGCGGGCAACGCGCATGTCGTTCTTGACGGAGTCGATGGCGGTGACCTGGTCGTCGGTTTCGGTATAGGGAAACGAGGCCTCGAATTCCTGCTGCCAGTGGCTGTCGGGGGGAAAGGCGATTCCCGGTTTGGCGGCCCGGGCGGCCTGCAGCGCCACCATGTCGCCGGCAAGATCGGCCACCGCCTCGGCCACCTTCTGCTTGCGGTGCTCCCAACTGCTGGAGCCGATCTTCGAGAGCGTGGGGGACGATTTGCTCCCCCCGACGTATTTCTGCACGAGGTGAATGAGCGACGCGGGGACGAAGAGCTTGACCGCGTCGCGGAACTCCAGCACCAGATTCTCTTCGTGCCGCTCCCCCTCCCCCAGCATCTGCATCCCGCGGTACCGCGCGATGCCTTTCGTCAGATGGACAACAAGGTCTCCCTCGGAAAGTTCCAGAAAGCTGTCGATGGCGCGGCTTTCGACTGCCGCCCGGCGGACTTTGGGGGCCCCCCGGCGGATGTCGCGCCGTCCGAACAGTTCGTGATCGCTGATGACGATCAGCCGCTCGGCGACGAGCCGGAACCCGCGCAGAAGATTCCCCTGGCACAGCGCCACGCGACCCGTCCGGGGGAGATCGGTGTCCGCCAGCAGCTCCGCCAGGCGGTCCCGTTCGCCCGCGTTGTGGCAGACAATCAGCACCTGCTCGTCGCGACCCACGACGCGGGTGAGTTCCCCCATGACTTCGGGCGCCGGCACGTCGAACCGCTCGACCGATTCGGTGCGCAGGTGGCACGTTGTTTCGGCGGAATCCCCCGAGATGGCAGCCACGGTGACTGTCGGGAATTCGATGCACCGCTGGAACGTCGCGTCCACGCCGAAGAACCCGCGCGGATTGTCGAGGCGGCCGAGGTAATTCCGCCCCTCGTCGAGCATCTCCGTCAGCTCCATCAGCACGATCCAGCTCCCCGCGGGAAGCCAGTCGACCAGATGCGCCTGCCCATACAGCGCGCCGGCCGGGCGCCCGTTGGACGAATTCGCCGCGCCGCCTGCGCCCTCGTCGCGGGCTCGGCCCAGCGCCGTCACCTGCGCCTCGGAAAGGTCTTCGATTTTGCGCTGCGATGGGGCGTCGAACCGGCGGATCGATTCGACCTCGTCGCCGAAGAACTCAATCCGCAGCGGATCGGTCTCGGTGTGCGGATACAGGTCGAGGATGCCGCCGTGCATGCTGAACTCGCCCGGCAGCTCGATGGCGGCGACCCGCTCGAAGCCCCGTTCGACCAGCCAGGCGATGAACGCCTCGGGATCGGCGCTTTCGCCGACGCGCAGCGTGCGAGTCGAGGCCGCCATCTCGGCCCGCGACGGCACCGGCTGCAGGATCGCCGGAAGGCTCGTCACGATCACCCGCCGCGGAGGACCCCCCTCGCCGCCGCGAGCCGCGCCAGGCGAACCGAGAGCCCGCAGCACGCGCATCCGCCCGGCCAGGACGGGATCGGTCGCCCGCTGCTCACGGGGGAGGGCCTCCCACGCCGGCAGAATGTCGGGATCCGTTCCCAGAAACCCGGCCAGATCCACGGCGAAATCGTCCACCTCGCTGATCCGCGGCAGCACGACCAGCAGCACCGGTTCGCCCGGAGAAATCTGCTTCGTGCCTGCGCCGCTTGCGTTTCCCCCCCTTGGCAAGGGGGGGGAAGGGGGGGGTGGGTAACGTGGTTTGCGACGATTCCCGCGTTCCGCCGTTCCGCCGAATTCTCGGTCTTCACCGGCCAGGGCCGCTGCGACCAGCGCGCACGACGATCCCCAGGCTC
Organism: Deltaproteobacteria bacterium; assembly: GCA_050257335.1. Taxonomy (GTDB): domain Bacteria; phylum Planctomycetota; class Planctomycetia; order Planctomycetales; family Planctomycetaceae; genus JACQFH01. The sequence goes on from JBLMWR010000229.1 coordinate 4,128, forward strand.
CGTCGATCGCGGCACTCTCGCCGCGCAACAGCGCCTCTTGCACTTCCGCGAACCCGTCGGCCCGGCGCAAGACGCCGACCAGATCGACGAGCTCCGCGACAACCCGCGGTTTCGTCGACGACATGACTGTGCGGGAAATTCTAGCCGGCCCTCCGAAAAAGAACAGCGCGGCGAGTGGCACGCCCTGAGCCTCAAGCGAAGGGCGTGGCGGCGGGTGGCCGGGGGCTGGAGCACAGCGAAGCCCCGGACTGCGACGAGACAAGGAATGCCACAAATGCGTTTTTGCACAATCACAGGCCGGCAGGTCGGGCTTTCCACCTGACAGCGATGTGGAATCAAACGTTTCTGCCGGCCAAGAGGCCCACACGACTGCTCTCGGTGGATGGCTGGCAGG
>JBLMWR010000230.1:0-3704 GCA_050257335.1 Deltaproteobacteria bacterium
GCCTCGGCTGCATCGGACGCTGATGAGTTCAACGGCGATACGGTCAAGAACCGCAAAAAAAAAGAATCTCGGGTGATGTAAAGCCCGAAACCAAAGAGGCTGAATCCAAACTGCGGCCTCCCGTATCGTCCAACGCTCAGCGGAGTCGGCCTCCAGCAGCCGGTTCCGCTGAGTCCGTTTCCGGGCGCTCATCCGACGATCCCCCCAGGATTCGCCCCCAGCGCACGGCGCAGATTCCGCTGGCTCCCGCCGAGGGCCCCCCGGAGCGGGTCTGGGACGAGTATTTCGAGAAGAACAGCCCCGATCCCCTCGCCGTGTTGGATGTCGTGCAGCGGCTGACCAAAGCGAAAAAGGGGGATGCCGCGATCGCCTGCGTCAACGCCGCGTTGATTCATGGACAGGCGCAACCCTCCTGGATGTACACATTTCTGGCCCTCGAGCTGGAACAGGCGGGACGGCCGCGCGAAGAGATTGAACGAGTTCTGCTCTCGACCGTCGATTTCAGCGCCGTCAACATCACGAATGTCCTGTATTCGGCGGCGACGCTCACGCGCTTTGGGGCCAAGGAACGGGCCTTGGCGATGTACCGCCAGGCGTCGGCGATCGACCCCAGTCGTCTGGAACCGTATGCTCTGGGGCTCAAGCTGGCCCGCGAAGCCAATGACGCCGACGCGGTCGGTTGGGCCGCCTCGGGCATTCTCCAGCGTGCGTGGGGCCCCGGCTACGAATCGCTGCACGGCGACGCCGTTGCTGCCGCCCGCGATACGGAAGCCGCACTGCGCAACAGCGGCGACAACGAAGCCGCCGGGCGCCTCGCCCGGACCGTCGCCGAAGCCCTCATCCGCGACCTCGTCATCGAACTTTCCTGGAGCGGCAAAGCCGATCTCGATCTGCTCGTGGAAGAACCCTCGGGAGCCATCTGTTCGGCCGAAAATCCCGCGACCACCGGCGGCGGAATCTTCGTCCACGACGGTTACGGAGGCGACCAGAAGGACACGCACGACAATTATGTCTGCCCGCGGGGGATGTCGGGCGATTACCGGGTAACGGTGCGGCACATCTCGGGGGAAGTCGTCGGCAAGCGCGCCATCCTGAAAATTACCCGGTACCAGGGCTCGCCGCGGGAAATCGAAGAGTTCTTTACGATCGAACTGTCGGATCGGGACAAGGTCGTGCGGGTGACGCTCGCACACGGCCGGCTCAAGGAGCTGACCGCAATACCGCTGCTTGACGTCCCGCGGGATCAGCCGGTCGCCGGCCGCCGGAACCCGCGCGAACGGCTGGTGCGCCGTTCGCGCGAGTCACGCCGGGCGGAGGCCGAATTTCGCGACGGCCGGCAGCGGGCGCCGGGAGGTGCGGCGGCGCCCGGCTATCAGCCGGTGATCACGCTGCTCTCGGAGGGGGTCCAGAACACGGCCATGGCCGTGATCTCGGGAGATCGCCGCTACGTGCGCCTGACCGTGACGCCGTCGTTTTCAGCGATTACCGGCGTCGATACGTTCACTTTCTTCTCGACGGGAGGCAGCCCGAACACCGGCGGCGGACAAGCGGGCGGGGGGACGGCGACCGGCCGCTGAGCGGGCGAAGTCTAAGCCAGCTTCGCCAGAAAGCGGCCGCCCGAAAGAAACATTCCCCCTTCGCAGGGGCGGCACCATTCGATGCGGACGCTGTATTCGAACTCGCGCGTGTCGCTGGCCAGCTTGATCCGCACGTCACCGGGCGAGACCGAACCTTTGTGAACCAGCCCGATTCCGGTCCGGCTGATTTCCCGGGTCATGGCCGCGACGGTGTTGCCCCGCGCCGTGATGATCTCGGCGGGGACCGACAGCTCGATCCGTTCCGCCTCGCGGTTATGCAATTCTCCGGACGGCTCGATGTTCTCGAGGATCCGCCTGAGGTCGCTGAGCGTGGGCCGGCTCCAGGGATCTGCCGACATGAAAGAAACTCCGCTGGGAGGCTGTGATTTTTTACGGGACGGATTGTGCCCGCCGGCACCCCTGCTGGCGGGCGGGCAAAGCCCGCACTGCGGCACGGGTTTGCCGGCTCATCTCTTGCAATCATAGTTCGGATTTGCCCCCTGCCGGAGCGCCACCGCGCCAAACCCGCCGCGCGATGGTCCGGTCGTGTGGCGCGTGCGGGTCGTGCCGCCCCCCCCGATTTTCGCCAGGATCGTTCTTGACGGATTTCGCGAGCTCTGCCATATTCCCCGTCCCTCGACTCTCCGCGCTCTCCCGAAATCAGAATTCACATCCCCTTGGCCCCCTGCTGTCGCTTTCGCGACCGGCCGTAAGTCGGCATGACCTTGTCTCCAGGAGCTCGCCCGCGGTGAAAAAACTGCTGATCACCCTGACGCTGGCCGCCGGTTTATGCAGCGCGTTTGTCTGGCTTCCGGACGCCTGCGGACAAAACGGGGCCCCGCCGTCGCGCGCGGTCAGGCCGGCCGGCGCCTCGCGGATCGCCTTGATCGACCTGGGAGAGGTCCTCCGGAAGTACAGGAAATACGAAGACGTCTCGCAAGAGGCCAAAGCCGCGCGGGAGGCGGCCGGGGTCAGATACAGGCAGAAGGTGGAGCACGTCCAAGAGCTCGGCAAAGAGCTGCAGGAGGCGAAACTCGAGCGGGAAAGTCCCCAGTACGCCGAAAAGGAAAAGAAGTTTTACCAGCTCTCGGCCGGCATCGACACGTTTCGGGCCGTGACCGAAAAAGAGCTGAAACAGAGCGAAGCCAGGATTCTGCTGGCGATTTATCAGGAAGTGACGGGGGCGGTGCAGGAAATCGCCGAGCAGAACGGATACACGCTCGTTCTGCGGTTCGACCGCGAAGCGGTCGCGGCCAGAAGTTATTCGACGATATCGCAGACGGTGAGCCAGCCGGTCGTGCGCCACGACAGCCGCGATGACATTTCGGACGCGGTGATCGCCTGGCTCAACAAGCAGTACGACGCTGCCGGGGGAGCGGCCAGTCTTCCCTCGGCCGCAGGTTCGGCCGCGGCCGGCGCCTCCAGCGCTTCCGGACCCGGAACGGCGCCGCGCGACGTTCCAGCCCCCGGCGGCCGGAAGTTACCGTCCCGCTGACTCCGACGATCGCGTGCGAGGTTCGAAAACAGGAAGGGACCGGGTGGCGCCGGTCCCTGTCCTGCATTCCGGTTTCCGAATCTGCAGGGCTACCACCGCCGCGGCTGCCACGTCGGAACGTAGTTGTAGTAGTAACCAAACTGCGTCGTATCGGTCGGATGGTAGACCGTGGGGTAAATCCCGCCCGGCAGCCGGCCCCCGGACTGCGAAAACGGTCGGTCGGGAGACCAGGCAGCGTAACCTCCGGCCTGCGAAATGCGCGACGACGGAATGCCCCAGCCGTAATTGAAGTGACGGACCATGGGGGCCAGCGGGACGGTCACCGGCACGTTGTAGCCGTGCGCCGAATAGACCCTCTGGTCGCGCGGGTCGCAGTAATAAGGGTCGAGCGGCAGGAAGCGCGAGTTGCCGTAGAGGCCTCCCCCGGTACGATACGACCGGCCATTCCCGCCACGACACCACTGGCAGCCTTGCCCCTGGCAGAACCGGCAGCGCCGCTTTTCTTTCGGGCACTCCAGGTCCTCTTCAGGGCACTCTTCGAGACACTCGTCGGGACAGTCGTCCGATTTTCTGAACTTGAACCAGTTGCCCGCCTGGGATGGAACGGCAGGGCCTGCCAGCAGGAACATGCC
>JBLMWR010000231.1:0-8984 GCA_050257335.1 Deltaproteobacteria bacterium
GCAATGACTTTTCTTTCGGCAGTGGTCGCTGTGGTGCTCAGCGGATCTGTGGCACGCGCGGAAGAGCCGTGGATTGTGTTCCACGGGGGCGATGGGCCGGGGAAGGGGAAGCACATCGTGCTGGTGAGCGGCGATGAGGAATACCGCTCGGAAGAGGCGCTGCCGCAACTGGCGAAGATCCTCTCGAAGCACCACGGGTTCAGGTGCACGGTCTTGTTCGCGATCGACAAGAAGACCGGCGAGATCAACCCTAACGCCAACGACAACATCCCCGGACTCGAAGCGCTCAAGACCGCCGACCTGATGGTCATCTTCACCCGCTTCCGCAACCTGCCCGACGAGCAGTTGCAATACATCGTCGATTACGTCGATTCGGGAAAGCCGGTCGTCGGGATGCGCACCGCCACGCATGCCTTCAACCTGAGCGGCCCGTCGAAGTTCATGAATTACACGTGGACCAGCAAGGCCGAGGGGTGGGACGGCGGATTCGGCCGGCAAGTGCTGGGGGAGACGTGGATTTCGCATCACGGAAATCATGGCAGCCAGAGCACGCGCGGGATCATCGCCGAAGGAATGAAATCGCATCCGATCCTGCGCGGAATCAGCGACGGCGACATCTGGGGGCCGACCGACGTCTATGGCGTGCGGCTGCCCTTGCCAGGCGATTCCAAGCCGCTCGTCCTGGGGCAGGTGCTGACGGGGATGAAATTCGACGACACGCCGCTGGATGGAGTGAAGAACAATCCCATGATGCCGGTGGCGTGGACCAGGAGCTACACGGGGAAGAACGGCAAGGCGGCCCGCGTCTTCGCGACGACGATGGGGGCTTCGCAGGACCTGGAAGCCGAGGGAACCCGGCGGATGCTGGTCAACGCCTGCTACTGGGCGTTGACGATGGATGACCTGATTCCTCCGAAGTCGAAAGTCGAACTGGTGGGTGAGTTCAAACCGACGAAGTTCGCGTTTAACGGGTATGTGAAGGGGAAGAAGCCGGCGGATTATGCGAAGTGAAGGCGAAATGAAATTCGAAAGATGACGCATGCGAGATTCTGGCACATGGGCGATTGAGACGTCGGGGGCAGGGAACGCGAGCCCCCCCCCTGGCCCCCCCTTGCGAAGGGGGGGAAGATTGGCGTCGCTGCGCGGCGTGCCTCTGGCGAGGTGGCAATTGAAGATCGCGACCCGTCTCCTCTTGTTATTCGTCTCATTTGCTGCGGCGAATGCCGCTGGCGCGGCCGACAAACCGGCGGGCGAGGTGCGCGCCGTCGGTGTGGCACGGGTCGATATCACGCCGGACTATCCGGTGCGGCTGAGCGGGTTCGCGTTTCGGCGGGCGGAATCGGAAGGGGTCCGGCAGAAGATCTGGGCGAAGGCCCTGGCGATCGGGGCCGATGACGATCGTCCCGCCGTGCTGATCACGGTTGAGAGTCTCGGGATTCCCGACCGGATCACGGCCGAAATCGCCGGGCGGCTCCAGAAGAAAGCCGGGCTCGATCCGGCCCGGCTGGCGGTTACTTTTTCCCATACGCACACCGCCCCGATGCTGAGTGGAGTCTGCAGCACGCTTTTCGGAATGCCGATCCCGCAGGAACATCAGGAACACATCGACCGTTATACCCGGGAGCTGACCGACAAGCTGGAAGAAGTTGCGCTGGCGGCGCTGAAGGACCGGCAGCCGGCGCGGCTGGCGTGGGGGGTGGGCAAGGTCGATCTGGCGATGAACCGGCGGACGAAAGGAGGGCCGGTCGATCATGAACTGCCGGTGCTGGTCGTCCGCGATCCGGCAGGCAAGATCCGCGTGATCTACCTGAGCTACGCCTGCCACTGCGTCACCCTCTCCGACAACAAGATCAGCGGCGACTGGGCGGGATATGCGCTGGAGCAGATCGAGCGGAGTCACCCCGGCGCGATCGCGCTGGCGTCGATCGGCTGCGGTGCCGACTCGAATCCGCGCTCGGGAGTGACGGGCGACAAGGGGGAGGTCGCCGAAGCGCAGGGGGTCGAAATTGCCGCCGAGGTCGATCGCGTGCTGAAGGGAGCGCTGCGAGCGGTCACCGGGCCGCTCGAAATTCAGCGAGAGCGGATCGACCTGGCGTTTGCCGCGCTTCCCACGCGCGACGAGTTTGCCGAAAAGGGGAAGAAGCAGGACGTGATCGGGTATCATGCCCGCGTGCAATTGGCGCGGCTCGAGCGCGGCGAGGCGCTGCGGACGAAGATCAGCTACCCGGTCCAGTCGTGGGCGTTCGGCGATTCGCTGGCGATGGTGTTTCTCCCCGGAGAAGTGGTCGTCGATTATTCGCTGCGGCTGAAGCGCGAGCTGAACGGCCGGCGGTTGTGGGTCAACGCCTATTCCAATGACGCTCCCTGTTACATTCCCAGCGAACGGATATTAAAGGAAGGGGGCTACGAGGGGGGCGGGGCGATGGTCTACTACGACCAGCCGACCCGACTTGCATCGGGGCTCGAACAGCAGATCGTGGCCGCGGTCGAGCGGCAGATCGGGAAGAAGTTTGCGGCACCGGCCGGCGGCGGAGCCGAACAGGGGGCGCCGGCGCTTCCGGCGGAACGGTCGCTGGCGACGGTCCGTACGAAAGCCGGGCTGGCGGTCGAGCTTGTCGCCGCCGAGCCGCTGGTCGCTTCGCCGGTGGCGATTGATTTCGGTCCCGACGGCAAGTTGTGGGTCGCCGAGATGGCCGATTATCCGCTCGGGCTGGACGGCAAATATCAGCCAGGCGGTCGAGTCCGGCTGCTGCAATCGACGAAGGACGACGGCCGCTTCGACAGGTCGGCCGTCTTTCTCGAGGGGATTCCCTTTCCGACCGGGGTCACCGTGTGGCGGAAGGGCGTGCTGGTGTGTGCTGCGCCGGACATTCTGTACGCCGAGGACACTGACGGCGACGGCAAAGCCGACAAGGTTCGCAAACTGTTCAGCGGATTCGGCACCGACAACTACCAGGCGCGGGTCAACAGTCTCGAATACGGGCTGGACGGGTGGGTGTACGGCTCGTGCGGGCTGTTCGGGGGGATCATCACCAACGACGCCGGGAAGCCCCCTGTCGCGCTCGGCGACCGCGATTTCCGGATCAAGCCCGACGAGGGAGTCATCGAGCCGGCGACGGGGCGCACCCAGCAGGGGCGGGTCCGCGACGACTGGGGGAACTGGTTCGGGTGCGACAACAGCAATCTGATCCGGCACTATCCGCTCGCCGACGAGTATCTGCGGCGCAACCCCTATATCACCCCGGCCGTGACGGCGGTGTCGGTTCCGGAAGGTCCCGAACCGAACCGGCTCTATCCGGCGACGCAGCACTTGCAACTGTTCAAACTCTCGGGTCCGGCGGGGCGCACGACCGCCGCCTGCGGTCTGGGAATCTACCGCGACAACTGGCTGGGAGGCGAATACCACGGGAATGCTTTCACGTGTGAACCGGTGAATCTGCTGGTCCACCGCCGGCAACTGGTCCCCAGGGGTTTTACGTTCGCCGGGCGCCGCGCCGCCGATGAAGCGGAGTCCGAATTTCTGGCGTCCACCGACCCGTGGTTCCGGCCGGTGCAGGCCCGAACGGGTCCGGACGGCGCGCTCTGGATCGTGGACATGTACCGACAGGTGATCGAGCACCCCCGCTGGATCCCGCCCGAGGCCCTGGCACGGGTCGACGTGCGGGCGGGAGCCGACAACGGGCGTATTTACCGCGTCATCCCAAAGGCCGGTGAACCGCGTCCCTGGCCGCGCCTCGATCGGGCCGATACGGCCGGGCTGGTCGCCGCGCTCGAAACCCCGAACGGCTGGCAGCGCGACATGGCGGCGCAGTTGCTCGCCTGGAAGAACGACGCGGCGGCCGTAGAACCTCTCGGGCGGCTCGCGCTCACCGGCAAGTCGGCGGAGAGCCGCCTGGCGGCGTTGTGCCTGCTCGACCGGCTGGGAGCGCTCCGCGCCGGGCATCTCTTTCCCGCGCTGGCCGATTCTCATCCGGGCGTCCGCCGCCACGCCTTGCGTCTCGCGGAGAAACTCGTCGACGAGAACCCCGCACTCGGTATGGCCCTGCCGGGAAAGCTCGACGATCCCGATCCGCAGGTGCGGCTGCAACTGGCCTGTTCGCTGGGGGCCTGGCATGATCCGCGCGGCGGCCGCGCGCTGGCGACGCTCCTCCTCGGAAATCTCGACGAGCCGATCATGACGGCGGCCGTCTTCAGCAGCCTGCACGCGAAGAATGTGTCTGGCGCCGTGGCGGGAGTGCTCGGCGGAGAGAACCGCGCAAAGATTCCGCCGGCGCTCCTCGAGAAGCTGTTCGAGGTCGCCGCCGCCGTCGGAGGCAAGACGGCGCTCCCGGAAATCGTCACCGAGGTATGCACGCCGCACGACAATCGGTTCGACGACTGGCAGCTCGCCGCGCTGGGAGGGATCTACGCTGCGCTCGAACGCCGCCACGAGACGCCGATGCAACTGGTCGGCGAAGCGCAGCGGAAGCAGATTCGGGCCGTGCTCGACGCCGCCGCGCACGACGTTCAGGAAAGCCGTCTTTCCGAGGCGCGGCGGATTGCGGCGCTGCGCCTCGTCGTCCGCGATTTGTTGCGCGAGAAGGCGACTCGGGAGCTGCTGGTCGGTCTCCTTGCGCCCGGTAATTCTCCCGCGCTGCAGGGGGCCGCGGCGGCTGCGCTGGGCCGCTTCACCGACAACTCAGCCGCCGAGGCGCTGACGGCCAACTGGCGCTCGTACACTCCGGCGATGAAATCGCGGGTCATCGACATTTTGCTGAGCCGCGATCCGTGGCAGCTTCATCTTCTGGAGACGGTGCCGGCGGCGGAGATTGACGCGACGCGGCGGCAGCGGCTCCTCACCAGCAGGAGCGAGCGCATCCGCAAGCTGGCCGAAGAGCGTTTTTCCGGCGCAGTCACTCCCGATCGGAAGAAGGTCCTCGACGATTACCGCGACGTGGCGGGGATGCGGGGCGATCACCAGCGGGGACGGGCGATCTTCGTGAAGACGTGCGCCGCCTGCCATCGGCTCGGCGAGGCGGGACACGCCGTCGGCCCCGATCTGGTGGCGGTCGCCAATAAGACCCCGCAGTATCTCCTGCAGGAGATCCTCGATCCCAACCGCAACGTCGATTCGCGCTACGTTTCGTACGTGGCGGTGACGAAGGCGGGGCGGTCGTTCACGGGGCTGCTGGCTTCCGAAACGGCCGGCAGCATCACTCTCAAGGGGGCGGAAGGAAAGCAGGAAGTGATCCTGCGGGCCGACCTTGACGAGCTGCAGAGTTCCTCCCTTTCGCTCATGCCCGTCGGTCTCGAAAAAGACCTGTCGAAGCAAAACCTCGCCGACCTCATTGCCTACCTGGCGGCGGTCGGTCCGCTCCCGAAACCGTTCGATGGAAACTCGCCCGCCGTCGTCCGGCCCGCCGGCGGGGCGCTGGCGCTTCTGGCGACGAACGGCGAAATCTACGGCGACGAGATCCTCTTCGAAGCCCCCTTCCGCAATATCGGTTACTGGCACGGCGCGAACGATCACGTCGTGTGGACGATCGAGATCGACAAGCCCGGCCCGTTCGACGTCTGGTTCGACTGGGCGTGCGACGACGTCGTCGCCGGGAACCGCTTTGCGCTTGCCGCCGGGGAAAAAGAACTCCGCGGCGCGGTGGCCGGTACCGGCGGCTGGGATAAATACAGGCTGGCGAAGATCGGAACGTTGTCGCTTCCCGCCGGGGCTCTGCGGATTTCGCTGCGTCCCGAGGGACCGGCCGTGAACGGCGCGCTCATGGACCTGCGCGGCATCCATCTTGGCCCGCGGGGAGCGACCCTGGCCGCGGCCGCGGCCGATCCGAAGCCCGCCGCCGATCCGCAGGCGCCGATCGACGTGAAATTGATCGCGCGGCAGATTCTGGATGACGATCGTCCCGCGAACCAGCGGGAGGAACTGGCTCGGGCGCATGTCGCCAGGGCTGGCGAGCTCGTCGCGGCGATGACAGCCGACCTGCCGGCCGACCCGAAAGAAGAGTACCGGCGAATTCCCTGGATCTGGCGCGTGGCGATCGCCGCCGGCCGGAAGAACGACAAGGATGTGCTGCGGAGCCTGCTCAAAACGTCGCTCCCGAAGCGCGGCGAGCCGCTCCGGGACTGGCAGGCGGTGGTCATCGGCGGCGGGATCATCAACGGCGTCAGCCAGCAGGGAGTCTGGCCGGGCGATCGGATGAAGGAGCTGCTCGAGGACCAACCGGAGTTGTCGCAACGCTGGCGGCAGACGCTCGATCAGGCGGCGGCGATGGCCGACAACGAGAAGACTCCCGCCGGCACGCGCTACGACGCCCTGCGGATCATTCCCCTTGCCGGCTGGAAACAGCGCGGCGAGCAATTGGCGGAATACCTGCTCAAGGGAGCCCACGACGAATTGCAGATGGGGGCCATCAGCGGAATGTCGGACATCGACGCCCCGGCCGTCGCCCCGTTGCTCGTCGAGGGGCTCGGCCATTTTTCCGCCGCCAACCGTACTCTCGCCATCGACGCTCTGCTGCGTACGGAAGCCCGCACCGCCGCGCTCGTCGAAGCGCTCGAGAACAGGCAGGTCAAGCCTGCCGATCTGAAAGAGAAGCAGGTCGAGGTGCTGCGCACATTGAAAAATGAGAAACTGAGAGCCCGCGCAGAAAGGGCGTTAAGCCCGTAGGTCGCGCGCTGGCGGCTGAACGCCGGCGGGCCATTGAGCGCGAACTGTATTCGATTTTTGTTCCGATCCAAAGCAAAGCAGCCCCAACGGGGCGGGATTCGACAGCCCAGGGCGAGCGAAGCGAAGCCCTGGGTTACATCGCAAACACGGCGCAAAGCCCCATCGGGGCGAGACTCGTCGAGCGTCCCCCGACTCGCCGGCGCAGGAATCGCGCCCTTTCAGGGCTGGGCCAATTCAATTCCGTCGGTACCCAGGGCTGATCGCCCTGGGCTATCGAATCTCGCCCCTATCGGGGCTGACCAGGCGACTCCGTCGCCGATTCAGGTGCTGTCTCGGAACGACTGCAGGCTGATTTTCCCGCGACTCGGTTTCACGTTGACCGCCTCGTTGACCAGCTTGCCGTTCAGGACGATGCGGATGCGATCCCCCTGGCATGTGCATTCCAGGGTGTTCCATTCGCCGGTCGGCGTTTCGACGTCTCCCGGCCGATGATAACCGGTCACATTCCGCCAGTTGTTCCCGTTGCCGAGCCGCCGGATGAAGCCCTGCGACCGCAGGCCGGCCTTCCAGGCCGGTTGCATCGTGATTTGAGAGGCCTGTCACCGAGTCGCGAGTGCGACGAATCGCCCAAACAAGCAACACGCACATGCACACGAAGGTATCGAACGGCCGGCCTGGAAGGCCCACCTGCGGAACTGCACCCCCGCTTAACGGATGCACCCAGGCGTGCGAACCACGCCAGGTTCGGCTTGACCAGCCGGCGCAAGCCGATATACTTTGTAACAGAAAGTGACTGGTTCGGGGGCGTCCATTTCGGGAAGGGAGCGGGGCCGTCATGGAACTGGAAGAAGCGCTGGCACGGGTTTCCGAGATTCGCCTGCAGATCGCACGGTCGGAGCCCTTTCGGGGGTATCGCTCGGCGACGGCGGGCTTTTCGAGCCTGGTGGCGGTCGGGGCGGCGGCCCTGCAACCGGTTTTCATTCGCGATCCGGCAGCCGATCTGCAGGGGTATCTCATGCTGTGGATCGCGGCAGCGATCGTCAGCGTGGCCATCACGGCGGTCGAGATGACGGTCCGTTGCCGGCGATCTGCCTCGCCCACGGCGGCGCGGCTGACGTGGCTGGCGGTCGAGCAGTTTCTGCCGTGCACGATCGTCGGGGCGGTGGTCACCTTCGTCCTGGCCCTCTTTGCTTCCGAAAGCCTGTGGATGCTGCCGGGATTGTGGGGCGTTGTATTCAGCCTCGGCGTGTTTGCCTCGTGCCGGCTGTTGCCCCGGCCCGTTATCTGGGTGGCGTTCTATTACTTGGCGTGCGGCGCGGCGGCGCTGGCGCTGGCCCGGGGACCGTGGGCGTTTTCGCCGTGGTCGATGGGGATTACGTTCGGCGGAGGTCAATTTTTCGCGGCCGTCGTCTTGTACCTCACGCTGGAGCGCAATCATGGCCGGCAGTAAGCACGAGCCGCAAGACAACCCCGGGCGATTCGCCTACGAGGGGCTGGAACGGGTGATGCACGAAAAGGCGCGGCTGGGAATGTTGACGTCCCTCATGGCCCATCCCGAGGGGCTGCTCTTCGGTGACCTGAAGGAATTGTGCTCGCTGACGGATGGCAACCTCAACCGGCACCTGAAAGTATTGCAGGAAGCCGGGCTGGTGGAAGTCTGGAAGGGAACAAAGCGGAACCGCCCGCAGACGTTGTGCCGGATGACGACGGAAGGCCGCAAGCGGTTTCTGGAGTACATCGAAGCTCTGGAAAAGGTGATTGCCGACGCCGCCTCGGCGGCGTCGGCCGTCCGGACGACCCAGGCCAAAGGGCTGCTCAAGGGCTGGTCGCCGGCCTGAGAGGCGATTCAACAAAAGGTGGCTGCAGGCGTTCGACCGTGCTTGTTAACTTTGTATTGCAAAGCGCCGCGCGTGTTAAGTCGGGGACGTTGAGTACGGTGATAAAGGACGGTGTTTCGCAGTTTGTTTTCGTGTCTTTCGCGTAATTCGTGGTTTCAAAACGCTCGCCGCCGAAGAGAGGTAACCACGAAACACACGAAACACACGAAAGAAGATTTTCTTTAGACATTCGGAATTCGTCCTTCGTCATTTCTCCAGGAGCCACGCATGCAGGTCCTTCTTGCCGACGCACTCGGATTTTGTTTCGGGGTTCGCGATGCGCTGGGGGCGGCGGAACAAACGCCGCGGCCGGACGCCGTCACGATTTATGGCGAGCTGGTTCATAACGAGCAAGTCCAGGCGCGCCTCGGTTCGCTGGGCTTTCGCAGCGCGTCGGAAGCGGATCGCAGTCGAATCCCCGCCACGCCGCTGGTGATGATTACGGCTCA
>JBLMWR010000232.1:0-4077 GCA_050257335.1 Deltaproteobacteria bacterium
GCAGATGCACGACTTTCGCGACACGCTGGGGGCCAAGATGTCGACGGGGATGCGGCAGAAGGTGTCGATCGCGCGGACGATCATCCACGATCCGCCGGTCATGATTTTCGACGAACCGACGTCGGGGCTGGACGTGCTCGTGGCCCGGGCCCTGCTCAAGCAGATCGCCGCGCTCCGCGAGCAGGGAAAGTGCATCATTTTTTCGACGCACATCATGCGGGAAGTCGAGAAGCTGTGCGATCGCGTGGCGATCATTCATAAAGGAAGCATTCTGGCGGAGGGCTCGGTCGCCGAATTGCAGGAGCGCTACCGCCAGTCCGACATGGAAGAGCTGTTCTTCGACCTGATCTCGAAACGCGAGCACGAAGCGGCGGTGGCGGCATGCTGAACTGGCGGAACGTCTCCCTGATCTTTCGTCGCGAAGTGCGCGACCAGCTCCGCGACCGGCGGACGCTGTTCATGATCGCCGTCCTGCCGCTGATTCTCTATCCCGCCATGGGGCTGGGGATCTACCAGCTCGCCTTCGTCTTCCGCCAGCAGCCGCGCACGGTCGTCGTCCTGGGGGCCGAGAACCTTCCCGGCGACCCGCCGCTGATCGACGGGGACCGGTTTTCGTCGCGGTGGTTTCCTTCGGGGGCCGACCCCGGGCGGCTGGTGGTCATTACCGACGGGCCCGAGTCCGCCGACCGGGCCGCTGACCGGGCCGCCGCCGGCGACGGCGCCCCCGAGGCCCGGCAGCTCCTCGAACGGGCGCAAAAGATCAGCAAGGTGCTGCACGGAAACCGGCAGGCGGCGGGGGAATTGTTCGGCACCAGCGGACTGCAGGTGCTGGTCGTCGTTCCTCGCGGCTTCGGCGAGAACCTGAAGCGGGTCCGCGAGCAATTGTCGCGGCGGCGCGAGGGGGGGGTCGTCCCCACCGATTATCCACGCCCCGAAATCGTCTTCAACAAGGCCGACGAGAAATCGCAGATCACGTACAACCGCGTCGCGACCGTCCTCGAGAAGTGGGAAGCGGCCATTCTCGACGACTGGCTGAAGCGCGCCGATTTCGACAAGGGCTTCACGCACCCCGTGCTCGCCGAGCCGGTGGACGTGGCGCTCGACGAGCAGATGGCGGCCAGCGCCTGGAGCAAGCTCTTCCCCGCCCTCCTGATCATCATGTCGGTGACGGGGGCCTTTTATCCGGCGATCGACCTGGTGGCGGGGGAGAAGGAGCGGGGGACGATGGAAACGCTGCTCATCTGCCCGGCGACCCGCACCGAGATCGTGCTGGGGAAATTCTTCACCGTCATGCTCTTCAGTTGCACGACCGCCGTCCTCAACCTGACGAGCATGGGGTTGACGGGCAAGCAGATCTTCAACCGCATGCCGACGGGGGCCCTGTCGGGCGCGACGGGGGTCTCCTTCCCGCCGGTCTCGGCCCTGTTCTGGATCGTCGTTCTGCTGCTGCCGCTGGCGGCGCTGTTCAGCGCGCTGTGCCTGGCGCTGGCGACCTTCGCCCGCAGCAGCAAGGAGGGGCAGTATTACCTGACGCCGCTTTTGATGGTGACGCTGGGCCTGACGATGCTGTGCCTCTCGCCGGGGGTCGAGCTGACGCCGCTGTACAGCGTTCTGCCGATCGTGGGCGCGGCCCTGCTGCTGAAGGGGCTGTTGCTCTCGACGCTGCACACGGGCGCCCTGTACGTGTACGTGGGGCCCGTACTGGTGACGTCGCTGGGGTACAGCGCGCTGGCCCTGTGGTGGGCCATCGACCAGTTCAAGCGCGAGGACGTGCTGTTCCGCGAAGGGGAGCGGTTCGAGCTGCGGCTCTGGATCCGGCATCTGCTGCGCGACAAGGAACCGGTCCCGTCGTTCAGCGAAGCCGCCTTCTGCTTCGTGGTCATCATGCTGCTGCAGTTCTTCGCGATGCGGTTCTTTCAGGAGCGGCTCTCGCCGGCGGATCTGGCGGGCGGCGGGTCGCTGATCATGAAGCTGGTCCTCGTTCAGCAACTGGCGCTGGTGGCCAGCCCGGCGCTGATGATGGGGGTCGTCCTGACGACCAGCGTGCGCAACACGTTCCGGATTCACCGGCCCGAATGGAAGCCGCTGCTGGCTGCCGGAGCGCTTCCCCTGGCCATCCACCCCCTGTCGGTCGAGCTGCTCAGCCGGATGAAATGGTTCTTTGGAGATTTGCCTCCGGGAATCGGCGAGGCGCTCAAGCCGATGTCCGATGCCAGCCAACCCCTCTGGTTCGTGCTGCTGACGTTCGCCGTCGCGCCCGCGATTTGCGAGGAGCTCGTCTTCCGGGGTTTCCTGCTCTCGGGTTTCGGGCGGGGAGGACGCATGGCGCTGGCGGTGGCCCTGTCGAGCATCGCCTTCGGCATCATTCACATGATTCCCGAACAGGTCTTCAATACCGCCCTTCTGGGGCTGGTGCTGGGAACGCTGGCGATCCGCGGCAACAGCCTTGTCCCCTGCATTCTCTTCCACTTCGTCAACAACGCCCTGGGAGTCTTTCACAGCCGATTCGGGGTTGCATGGTATGAAAAGACGGCGCCCACGACGTTTTTTGCCATTGAAGACGGAGCGCTGCGATACCGCTGGCCGACGCTGGTGGTGTGCCTGGCGGTCGCCGTGCCGCTGCTGATGTGGCTGTTTCGAACGCTTCGCCGCGAGGACCACGACGCCGGCGCCACCGGCCATTCCGAGGCGCGGCGCACGGGCCTGGCCCGACTGACCCTGCCGCCGGCCGGCGACGCGCTCGTGCCGAACCGAAAGTGAGCGACTGCGTTTCCGCCGGGATTCGTCATCAGACATTCGGCTTCTTCCTCCCCGGATTCGCCGGTGAACTTCGCGTCATTATCGTCTCTGTCTTCCGGATCGACCGGCGACGCATTCTCCCTGCGCGCCCGCTGGGTCTTTCCCGTGTGCAGCCCGCCGCTCGAAAACGGGATCATCGAGGTTGCGGACGGACGGATTTCGGCAATCCACGACAGCGCCGTTGCGAACGCCGTCGATCTCGGGAACGTGGCGATCATTCCGGGGCTGGTCAACGCCCACACCCATCTGGAGCTCAGCGACATCGCGACGCCGCTGCAACCGGCCGATCCGTTTACGGCGTGGCTCAAGGCGGTGATCGCCCACCGCCTCAGCCGGCCGAAAGCGGAGAGCGTCGCGCACGGGCGGAAAGAATCGGCGCACCGGGGGACGACGGCGATCGGCGACATCGCCGGCGCCGACTGGAGGCCCGAGGAGGCCGGCTCCGCAGGCCCACGGGTGGTGGCGTTCCTCGAAGTTCTGGGACTGGCGCCGGAACGGGCGGCCGGTCAACTGGACCGGGCCCGCGCGCATCTGGCCGGACGGGCGGCGCCGCTCCGGGGCCTGAGCCCGCACGCCCCGTACAGCGTCCATCCCGATCTGTTTCGCGGACTGGTCGATCTGGCCGCGGAGGCTCGCGTTCCGGTGGCGATGCATCTGGCCGAGACGCGGGCCGAACTGGAATTGCTGGCCGGCGGAACGGGGCCGTTTCGACCTTTCCTCGAAGAGCTGGGGGTCTGGCGACCGGACGCGATTCCGCGCGGGACCCGGCCGCTCGACTCCCTGCGCGAGCTGGCCCGCCTCGATCGCGCCCTGGCCATTCACGGGAACTATCTCGACGGCGCGGAGATCGATTTTCTGGCGGCACACGCGAACATTTCCGTCGTCTATTGCCCGCGGACGCACGCCTTTTTCGGGCATGAACCCCATCCCTGGCGCACGCTGCTGGACCGCAACGTCAATGTGGCCCTGGGAACCGACAGCCGGGCTTCCAATCCCGATCTGGGCCTGTGGAACGAACTGCTGTTTTTGCGGAAGCTCGCTCCCGATTTCGATCCCGCCCGGCTGCTGCGGCTGGGAACCTGGAACGGCGCGTTTGCGCTGGGGCTCGAATCGGAAATCGGCAGCCTGGCGGCGGGAAAAGCGGCCGACCTCGCCGTCATCGATCTTGCCGCCGGCGACGCGACCGCCCCCTACGCGCTCCTGTTCCGGCCGGAGAACCGCGTCGAATCGGTTTTCTGCTCGGGACGACTGTATTGCTGAAGAATTTCTTGGGAAGCA
>JBLMWR010000233.1:0-3584 GCA_050257335.1 Deltaproteobacteria bacterium
CACTGCTGAAATCGTGGCGGCGTCGTTGAACGGCAGCAAGTTCCGCCTGACCATCGGGACCGAGAGCATCCTCGTGGAAACGCCTCTCGTCGGCCGCCACAACGTCTCGAATTGCCTGGCCGCGGCCGCGGCGGCTTCGCATTTCGGCATCGGACTCGACGAAATCGCCCAGGGGATCGAAGCCCTCGACGCGGTTCCCGGACGGCTCGAGTCCATTGACTGCGGGCAGCCTTTCCCCGTCTTCGTCGATTACGCGCATACCGAAGACGCTCTGCGAAACTGCCTGGCGTCGCTGCGGCCCCTCACCCACGGCCGGATCATCTGCGTGTTCGGGGCAGGGGGCGACCGCGACCGGATGAAGCGGCCCCTGCTGGGACGCGCCGCCGCCGAGGCCGATCTGCCCGTCGTCACCAGCGACAACCCCCGGTCGGAAGATCCGCAAGCCATCATCAACGACATTCTCGGCGGATTTGCCGGCGCGAAACGCCAGCCCTGCGTCGAACCCGATCGGGAACGGGCGATTCGCTGGGCGATTCAGCACGCCGGGCCGGCCGATACGGTCTTGATCGCGGGCAAGGGGCACGAAACCGAGCAGATCATCGGGGCCGAGCGGTTGCATTTCGACGATCGGGAAGTGGCGCGCGCCTGTCTGGCGGCCCTGTTTCCCGCCGCCGCTCCGCGGTACCCGCACCTGCCGCTTCACAATCCTCTTCGCGTGTAGAATTTCATGGAACCGGTCCCCTTCAGCAAGCTCCTGGCGGCAACTCGCGGCGAAACGGCCGGGGTGACGGGCGAGAACCTCGTCCTGCGGCGGGTGAGCGTCGACTCTCGGACGCTCCAGGCGGGGGAACTGTTCTGGGCGCTGCGCGGCTCGACCCATGACGGGCACCATTATGTCGCCGATGCGCTCCGCCGGGGCGCGGTCGCCTGCGTCGTCGAACGAAAGAACGCTGCCCATCTGCAGGGACCGCTGGTCGTCGTCGACGACACGTGCGAGGCTCTCGGAGATTTCGCCCGATACTACCGCCACCAGCGGGACGCGCTGATCATCGGCGTGACGGGGAGCGTCGGCAAAACGACGACTCGCGAAATGATTCATGCTGTCCTGTCTGCGGGGCATCAGGGGCTCAGGAGCCAGCGAAATTTCAACAACGAAGTCGGCCTTCCGTTGAGTCTGCTGGACCTCGCCTCCACAGACGAATTCGGCGTCTTTGAAATGGGCGCTGCACGGGTCGGCGACGTTCGCAAACTTTGCCAGATCGCCTGCCCCGAAGTGGGAGTGATCACACGGATCGGCAAGGCTCATCTCGAAACTTTCGGCAGCCTCGAAGCGGTCTACCAGGGCAAAGGCGAACTGCTCGACGCCCTGCCCCGGCACGGTTTTGCCGTCGTCGCGGGCGACGACGACGCCATCCGGGCGTGCACTGCCCGGGCGGCGTGCCAGGTCGTGTACGTCGGCGAGAGGTCGGACAACCAGATGCGGGCAATCAATGTCGAATTTCAGCCCGGCCGGCTGCAGTTCGTCGTCGACCGCCGGAAGTACGACCTGCCGGTGCCGGCCCGGCATTACCTGACCGCCGCTTTGTGCGCCCTGGCGGTTGCGCGGGAAATCGGAATGGAGACATCGGCGATCGCCGAAGGCTTCCGCCGGTTTGTCGGCCCCCCCGGACGATGCATGGTCGAGCAGGCCGGGGACTGCACGATCATCGACGATACGTATAACGCCAACCCCCTGTCGATGCAGGCCGCCTGCCTGTGTCTGCAGGACTGGCCGGGACTGGGACAAAAGCTGCTGATTGTCGGCGACATGCTCGAGCTGGGAGCCGAGACGCGGAAGAGCCACCAGGAACTGGGCGCCTGTGTCGCCGCCACCGGCATCGATCGGCTGCTGGCGTTTGGGGACAACGCCGGGAATGTCTCGTGGGGCGCTTTGCACGCGGGCATGCGGCCGCACGTTATTGCCGAATGCCGCGAAATGGAGGCCCTTCTGACCGTACTCGACTGCTGGCTCGAACCGGGAGACGTGGTGCTGGTCAAGGGTTCGCGCGGGATGCGGATGGAACGAGTCGTGCAATGGTTGAAAAAACGCGGGGGCGAGTCGCGGAAGGAACACCACATTCCCTCCACGGCCCGGGCGGTGGCCTGACGGGGGGACCTGGCTCGAATCACAATTGAATTACCTTGAGTTCTACTACGTGCATTGGATTTGCGGGAATCCTGGTGCACTGTTCGGCTTCGGTTGAACAGAAGCGTTCATGGCTGCTGGATCAAGTGATTACTGGGTCAATCACTCCAACAGTTGCTTCGTAGTAGAACTTTTTATGACCGGGCGCCGGGGCATTTTGCCCCGGCGCTCGGGGGATTCACCGTGCTCATCTGGCTGCTCCATCACTTCGGCCCGCTGCTCGAACGGCTGGAACCGCACGCAGCGGGGGAATCGCGGGTCTTCCTGACCACCCGCACGGCCCTCGCCAGCCTCACCGCCTTTCTCATCGCCATTCTCCTCGGACCGCTGGCGATCGGCTGGCTCAAAACGCGGTTCCGCGAACGGATTGCCAGTGACTCGGTCCGGCTGAATGAAATTCAGGCCCGCAAGAACGCCACGCCGACGATGGGCGGCCTGTTCATCCTCGGGGCGGCCCTCATCTCGATCCTGCTGTGGGGCGACCTGACGAGCCGGTACGTGCAGTTGGGGCTGCTGGTTGCCCTCGGCCTGGGAGGCCTGGGGGCCTTTGACGACTGGATCAAGCTGAGCACGCGGCGCAACGGCCTGTCAGTGCGGCAAAAACTGCTGGGGCAGACGATCATCGCCCTCATCGCCGGCTGGGGACTCTATGAACACCACCGCCTGCATCCGTTCGGACTTGATTTGATCTGGCCGATCGGCGGCGCGAGCATCTGCATGGGCGCGGGTTTCATTCTATGGAGCGTGCTGGTGCTGGTCAGCAGCTCGAATGCCGTCAACCTCACCGACGGACTCGACGGCCTGGCCGGGGGCTGCATGATTTTCGCCGGCTCGGCCTTTGTCGCGCTCACCTATCTTGCCGGGCACAAGGTCATGGCCGACTATCTGCACATCCCCTATTTTGCGGGAGCCGGCGAACTGGCGGTCGTGCTCGGGGCGACCGTCGGCGCCGTGCTGGGTTTCCTGTGGTTCAACTGTTATCCCGCGCAAGTGTTCATGGGGGACACCGGCTCGCTCCCTCTGGGAGGACTGATCGGACTGGCGGCCCTCGTCACGCGCCAGGAAGCGCTGCTCGTCATCGTCGGCGGGGTCTTCGTCGTCGAAACACTCTCCGTGATCCTGCAAGTCCTCTGGTATCGCTCGACCGGCACCCGCCTGCTGGCGTGCAGCCCGCTGCACAATCATTTCCTGTTCCGCGGAGAGCACGAAATGAAAATCGTCGTCCGCTTCTGGATCGGTGCCACCCTGCTCGCCATCGCCGGCGTCGCCAGCCTTAAAATCCGCTGACCCCGCCCTCCGGTGGGGCAGGTTTCCTACCTGCCAGTCTGCAACCGGATAATGCACCCGGGTGCGCAGTCGATGTTCACGTAGAAGCCCATGCTACGGGCCGCCACTCCAC
>JBLMWR010000234.1:0-8564 GCA_050257335.1 Deltaproteobacteria bacterium
CTGGGGCGACGCCGAGGCCGGCTACGTGGTTGGCATTCTGAAACAGGCCATTCCCTTCATTGTGGTACAACGCGTCGGGTGCCGGAGGGATCAAGGCGGGAGGACAATAGATCCGCACGCCCTTTTTCCTGTCGCCGCAGAAATGATCGAGGCCGAGGTCCGCCCGAGCATAGATGCAGACGTACAGGTCGAGCAATCCGTCATTGTCGTAATCGAGAAATGCGGCTCCCGTCCCCCAGCCTGAATTGTCAATTCCCGATTGCGGTGTCACATCAGCGAAAGTGCCGTCGCCACGGTTGTTGTACAGCCGCTTTCGGCCGTATCCATTCACGAACACGTCAGGAAAACCATCGGCATCGAAGTCGCCAACCGCGACACCGGCGCTGTAGCCCGACTCCCCCAATCCCGTCGCCGCCGTGACGTCGACGAACTCCCACTCTCCCAGGTTTCGGTAGCAGCGGTTGCACGGGGCGGTTCGCACGGCCTCGAGGGGAAAGGGGGTCCCGGTGAGGAAATACAAATCAATCCTGCCGTCGAGATCGTAGTCGATCGCCGCCACGCCGCTGCCGTTGGCGGCCGGGTAAGGTTTTTCTGGAGAGTCGCCACTGACGTGAACGAAGTTGATCGAGGTCACTTCGCGCACGTCGGTAAAGCGGATCGGACCCGGGACCACCTGCTTTTCGACGCAACCGGGCGATTCGTCGGGCGCGCGGCGGCCCGCCTCGGGCAGTCCGGCCGGCTCGACGACGGGCAATGCTGTGCCTTCTCGAATTCGAGGGCACGTTTCGAGCCAGACGATGACCCCGCCCGCCATAGCGGCTGCCGTCAGAAGGGCGTACACGATTCGCCGCATGGTCTCCGTTTCTCCCCGAGGTCAGTTGGCTGATTTCACGGCCTCTTCGAGAGGCGGAAGCGGGGTGTTTTTCTGCATTGCGTCCGCAAGCTGACGCACAAACGGGTCATCGGGAGCCTCCTTGAGCAGTGATTCGAGAATGTGCCGCGCCTCGCCCAGGTTCCCCTGTCTGGCGAGACGATGTACGCGTGCGGTGCGCGACAGTACCGAATCGGGGGATTGCTGCAGCTCGAAGTCGATGACGTTCAATCGCCGCTCGCGTTCGCGCAGTTTTCTCGCGCGGGCCTGCCAGCGGGATGCCTGCTGCTGATCGCCAAGGAGCGAATAGGCCCGCTGCAACAAATAAGCGGTTGAGCTGGTCGTCTCGGGTTCCCGCGTTAAAGGCTGCAGCCATTTGACCGCGCTGGCTGCGGCTCCGCCTTGCAGCGCCGTGCGGGCGAGACCTTCGCGCGCCTGAAAATTCGCCGGATCCTCGGCCACGACGCTTTGCCACAGCGCCTCAGCGCGGGCCACGTCGCCCGACAACTCAGATGCTTCACCGAGGATCGTTCTGGCCTCCACTGTTGGGTTCAATTCGACGCTGCGATTCAGGTACTCGATCGCCTCCGGCGCCAGTCCAGCCGCCAGAAATGCCCGCCCGCACTCCAGGAAGACGACTGCCGGTGGCAGACGCAGCCCCGTGGCAGCGGGTGTGCGCTCGAGAACCTCTCGCCATGCTGCCGTCGCCCGCTTAAAATTCTTCTGGCGGCCGTGCGACAACGCCAATGCGAGGTAACCGTTGGCAGCCTGTCCCGGCAAAGCGGCAAGTTCGCGGGCAGCCCGCTCCGCGTCTTCGAAGCGACCGGTATGCCGGTAGCATACAGCCAGCTTGTGCAAAACGTCCGGGTCATTCGACACGAGCGCGTGCAACCGTTCCAGCGGCTCGAGGGCATCACGCCACCGCTGCTGATGCATGAGGGCCACGGCCCAGGTGCGCAGGCTTTCGAGGGATTCCGCCCCCTGTTGCCCGTAAATCTCCGCAGCTTGATCCCAGTATCCCAGACCCGCCAAGGCGCGAGCCTTCAAGTCAAGTGCCCGCCTTTCGCCTGGATGGTTCCGCAGGTAGCGCGTGACGAGGAGCCATGCCTGCTGGTAATCGGCTCTCTCCAGTGCCGCCGCGCTTTGTGTCAGCAGACGCCCGGTCTGCCAGCGAGTTATGCCAACTCCAGCCACCACAAGAAAAAATGCCACCACAAGGCCCG
Source organism: Deltaproteobacteria bacterium (assembly GCA_050257335.1). Lineage (GTDB taxonomy): Bacteria > Planctomycetota > Planctomycetia > Planctomycetales > Planctomycetaceae > JACQFH01. Next base: position 2,095 of record JBLMWR010000234.1, read on the forward strand.
CCCGCCAGACTCCGCGCGCGCTGATGCCGAGACGTTCTTGACCAGCCTGTGGTGCGGGTAGCATTGCAAGATCAGCCGAGAAGACTTGGGGCAACGAAATCGATACGGCCTCTCTCACCAATCGATAAAACTTCTGCCAGGCCGACGAGCCAATTTGGCCCGCAGAGACCGATCTAAACCTTTAACACTAAATTCTATCCGATGCGCCTGTGAAACACTGCCGAAAGAAGTCGCGGTCAACTTTCAGCCCAAGATGGTTGCTGTCATTCAAGCGTGCGCGAGACATTCGTCCAGTATGTCGCCCGATCGCGTTCCTTCAGTTCACGGTGCAGGCGCGCGAGTTTCAGGCAAACGTCGCGGGTGGGGGGCGCGCGGTCCAACTGCGCCGTCAGTCGGCGAATCTCCAGCCGTTTGGCCTGGATGCTCCGATGCAGCTCACGGTGGGCCTGTTCTTCCTCCGACAGGCCCAGCCGCCGGCACGCTTCGGCCAGCTTGAAATGCGCCATCTCGTCGAACGGACGGACGGCAATCACGATTTCGAGCCCCTGGCGGGCTTCTTCGAGCTGCCCGGCGTCAAATTGCAGGATCGCTCTCAGTTTAATCGCCTCGGGGATTTCGCCGATCTGCGGCCAAACCGACTCGAGGTCGGCCAGCGCTCCGCGGAAGTCTCCGGCAAGACGGTGGAGATGCGCGCGATGCACCTGCAGGCGCGCGACCTGAGAATCGCCGCGAGCGACGAGCCGGTCGAGCTCGTCCCGCGCGGCGTCGGCGTCGCCGACGTCGAGAAGCCGTTCAATCCGCCGGTGTCGCATCTCAAATTCGTCTTTCCGGGGAAGCTCGTGTTCGAGTGCGCGCCGGTAGGCCGCCGCCGCATCGGCCGGGCTCTCGCGGACTTCGTATGCCTGGGCGAGTTGCCACCACGAGCGCGGGTCATCGGGCGCGATCGTCGTCAACTCTTCGAGACATGCCAGTTCCTCGGCCGGTCGCCGGTGGAGACGATACAGCGCTGCCAGGTTCTGGAGCGCGGGGGCGGCCTCGCGGGGAGGTCGTTCGCGCAGCTCCCCCCGGACGCGCCGCGCGAGGTCCCATTCGTGCGCCGCGACGGCCTCGCGCCCCAACTCCAGGAGCAGATCGCTCCGAACGCCGGGCTGGTCAAGGCCGGCGCAAATGGTCCGGACCTGGTTCCAGTCGTGGCGCCGGGTGGCCAGCAAGGCGAGCTGCAACTGAGCATCGGGAAATCCTCCGCCCGCGCAGACGAGGGATTTGCGGAACAGCTCTTCGGCGGCGACGGGGTTCGAGGAGAGGAGCAGCACGGCGCGATCGTACAGCGCTTGCGGCGACGGACGCAGCCAGGCCCGGGCGACCAGGCCAGCGGCGGCGGCGAGCAGCGCCCCAGCCAGCCACAGGCGCTTCCTCCGCCGAACGCGGTCAATGCGAGCCACGGTTGATCCCATTTCCTTCGACAAGCTCATGGGTCTGATCGACGCCCAGCGCCGGAAACACCTCTCGGCCTCCGCCTGGCCAGTGCACCGTCACGTCGAGCGCAGCATCAGTCGGGATGGGAAACAGGATCCGCTGGTCGAAGTGCGAGAAATAGCCCGCACCGCTCGTGACGAACCGGACAAGCGCACGCTCGCCCCGGTCGATGCTGACCCGTGCGCCGACCGCCTGCGGATGGCAGCGAATTCCCCGGAGCAGGACGCGCAGAAAATGAGGCGGTGGTTGGCAGTTTCGCAGAACCGTCAGCCGCTCATTCTGATGGCTGATGACGACGTCGAGTGCGCCATCGTCATCGAGGTCACCCACCGCCACGCCGCGACCGACGTGCGGACTTCGAAAGTAGCTTCCCCCCCGGTCAGACACGTTATCGAACCGCCTTCCTCCCTCGCTCCCGGCGACATTCCGGAACAACTGCGCGGGCTGGCGGTACGGGCTCTGGTTTCCGTGCACGAAGACGTGCCCGTTAACCACGAAGATGTCGAGCCAGCCGTCGCCGTCGAAATCGGCCAGTGCCGTGCCGAACCCGACGTAGCGGCGCGATTGTCCCGCCAGCCCCGCGCTGACGGTGGCGTAAACGAAACCGCCGTCTCCCAGGTTGCGATACAGGGCGTTGTCTTCATTTTCGAAGTTCGTCACCCAGATGTCGGGCCGCCCGTCGCCGTCGAAATCTCCTACGTCGACTCCCATGCTTCCCTCGGGGACGCCGAATTCGCTGGCAGCCACGCCGGCGTTCCGCGCGATCTCCATCAGCGGCAGTGCCGGACCTCCACGGTAGAGATCTTTTTCGACTTCGTCCCGGGCGACGTACAGATCGACGTAGCCGTCGCCGTCCAGGTCGGCGGCCGCCACTCCCAGCCCCTTGCCGGCGCCGCTCAAGCCCGCCTCGCGGGTGATCTCTTCGAATCGTCCATCCCCCCGGTTGCGGAACAGCTTGTCCGGCTCTCCGCGGTAGACTGTCGGGCTGCAGACGTCGCGCTGGCCGCGGCTGTTCCAGCAGGGCTGGTCCCGATCTGGGCCCCAATCGGCATATCGGGTGACGTAGAGATCGGGCCAGCCGTCGCCGTCGACATCCGGCCAGGCGACGGACGTGCTCCATCCCGTAAAATTGATTTCCGCCGGCTGACTGATGTCGACGAAGCCACCGTCCCGGGTGTTGCGAAACAGGCGGCTGCGGCCGTAACAGCAGACGAACAGATCGAGCCAGCCGTCGCGATCGAAGTCGGCAACGCCGCAGCCGTGCGAATAATCGAGCGCGCGCAACAGCCCCGCCTCCTGCGTGACGTCGACGAAGTTCCAGGAACCGTCGTTGCGGTACAGGGCGGGGGGACGGCCGCGGATGACGACCGGGTCGGACGGCGAAATGTGCCCTCCCCCCGTGCAGAAAACGTCGAGGTCGCCGTCGTTGTCGTAGTCGAACAGGGCTACGCCGCCACCGAGACTTTCGAGAATGTAGCGCCGACCCGCGTCTTCTCCATTTCCGTAGGTGAATGAAATGCCGGTTTGCTCCGTCACGTCTTCAAACCAGTCGCCCGGAGCCATTTTCGCGCCGGTTCCTCCTGTTGCGGGGGAGGCCGGCGGCGCGTCTGTGGCGCCAGTGCTGGACGATTCCGTTCCGACGGGCGCGACCGGCGCAGCCCCGGAATCGGGTGCGGGACCTCCGCAACCGCCGGCCACAGCCGTCAGGAGAATCGCCGCCCCCAACACAAAAATGAATCGGCGCACGCTCCAGGCGAATGTTGGCATGGTCAACGAGGGTCGGACTTTCGTCGCTTCAGCGCCTGCCGCGCCTCTTCCAGTAGTGACTGCGCCCCGGCGTGATCCGGGTTGACTTCGAGTACTTTGACGAGCGGGGCGATGGCTTGCGAATACTCACGCTGTCGCACGAGAAAGGCCCCCAGGGAATACTGAATCTGTACGTTCTGTGGAACGAGCTCGGCGGCCCGGCGCAAGTGCTGGCGGGCTCCGTCAACGTCGCCGTAATCGGCCAATACGATTCCCAGATTGTGATGTGCGTCCGCTGCATCGGGCGCGTATTTCAGCGCCATTTGGTAATCGGAGACAGCCTCGGCCACCCGCCCCAGGCTCACGAGCACGTTGGCCCTCCCCTGGTAGGCTGCGCCGTTCCGACGGTCGATCTCCAGAACGGCGCTGAAATGATCGAGCGCCGCAACGTTTTGACCGGTATGAACGAGCGCCGCGGCGAGGTTGTAATGCGCCTCGGCATAATCGGGGTCGATCTCGAGCGTCTTCTGGAATTCGTCGATGGCCGCGTCAAGCCGGCCCCGTTCCAGCAGGAGATTTCCCAAGCCGTAATGACCTTCGCGGCAATCGGGTTTGACCGTCAACAGCGCCGCAAACACTTCCGCGGCCTCATCGAAGTCCTGGTTCCGCTTTAGAGCCTCAGCGAGGAACGTATACGCGGCAGTATGGGTAGGGGCTTGGCGGATGACGTCGCGCAACCGCCCAATCGCTGCACTCAGCTCCCCATGGCGGATCAGGTCTGCGGACTCTTCAACGGCGACGTCGAATCGCAGCATGTCTTTGACGTCGGGCAGCCCGGCAGGCGCCGCGCCGGCCGGAACAGCGGCTGCACCGCCGGCATAACCCAGGCTGGCCAGCGCCCGTCGCTCGTTGGCCGAAAGCTGCACTCCGACTTCTTCCCGCCGTACCATCCTCGACTCGATGTCGGAGAGCAGGTCTTCCATGGCGCGAACCCGCCCGGGATCGTCATCGGCCAGGTTGTGTCGCTCCGCGGGATCATTGGCCAGATCGTACAATTCGACCTTCGTCGTGCGGATGTATTTCCACTCACCGTCCGTCAGACTTCGCAAAGGCGACCAGCCGTTCTGAAGGAACGGCTCGTCTGTAGCGCCGTAGCAAGGCACCGATGGCAAATCGCGGGCTCGAATGGCAGGTTTGACGCTGCGGCCCGTCGCTTTCGGCAACCCTTTCAGCCCCAGCAAATCCAGAATCGTCGGAGAGATGTCCACGATCGAAACATTATCCGGAATGCGCAGTCCCTGGGGCAACTCCTCTGGTTTGTAAAAGATGAGTGGCACATGCATCGTCGCGTCATAGAGCGTTGAACCGTGGGTCTGCTCGATATGCTCACCCAGCCCCTCCCCGTGATCGCCGACGACCACCACCAGTGTCCGCGATTCGAGCCCGCGCGTTTTCAGAAAGTCGACCAGCCGGCCGACCTGGCGGTCGGCGTATGCGATTTCGGCGTCATACGGCCGTTCTGCAAATTCATCGCCGAACAGCTCCGCGTGGCGCTGATACGGAGCGTGCGGATCATAGAGATGGACCCAGCAGAAAAATGGGCGCGAGACAACTCCACCAAGCCACGCCAGCGCCGCGTCGACGACCGCCTCGCCGGATCTTTGGCGGTGTATGGCATCGGTCGCGGGTTCGTCGCCGACAAAGTCGTCGTCGTACGTCGTGAATCCTCGATCCAAACCGAATTTGCGGTCGAGGACGAAGGAAGCAACGAACGCCCCGTTTTCGTACCCCTGGCGGCGGAGCGCCTCGGCCAGAGTCGGGACGGTGTCGTCAAGACGGCCGCGCCCATTCGTGCGGACGCCGCTTTCCGGTGGATACTTGGCGGTAAACAGACTTGCGTGTGCAGGAAGGGTGAGTGGGGCGACAGTGCGTGCGCGCGTGCAGACAACTCCGCCTCGCGCCAGGGCGTCCAGGACCGGCGTACGGCCTTCCCGATATCCATAACACCCCAGCCGATCGGCGCGAGTCGTGTCCAGAGTGACCAGCACCAGGTTGACTTTTCGCGAGGGCCAGACGATGAACGCCATGACCACGAGCAGGCCGGCCGCTCCTGCCAACCAGAGAATTCTTCGCCGCACGTATGGTCTACCGTCAATTTGATGTCAGATCGAAGTTGATGTTGTTCTCACCCTCTTTGACTTCTGCCTTCAACTCCGACTGAAAGTTGTATTTCGCCGGAATCTGCATTTGTGAGTAGTTTTCGCGCGACGGTGTCCCGGACGGGATTTTGACGATCTGCACCATATGCGTTCCGATCGCGGCACCTTCGACATCGTCGTTGAATTTAAGCGAGTACTTGCCTGCGGCATCGGTCTTACCCACAGAAGGCCTTGAATTCTGAGGAGTGAAATTGACCATTGCTTCCGCCAGTGGCTTGCCGTCCATCGTGATGGTTCCCGTCACCTTGGCCAGTGGAGGAATCCCGCCAGCAGACGCACCGCATCCGGCGGCTACCGCGAGGACTACGACCCAGGTTGCCATAACGAAGCAGCGGTTATGCAGTTGAGAATGAAGAGGCACAGACGAACTCCTTACGTGAGAGATTGTGGGTGCGTACACGGCCTGATCGCTGGAAGACCGGCCACGCGCAAATCGGATGCCGAACTTGCGCGCCCATGTGATCGCGGATGTTTCAGATGTCGTTCTCGGACGCTGTCGAACCGCGCGCAGACGTGCGTTCCAGCGAATTTGCACGGTCTAGAAAGTGCCGGGAATGTCCAAGTTTGCCATGGTGACCAGCGCAGAGAGCGTCGCGCCGTTGATATTCTCACTCAGGAACCGGACGGAACCGTCACCCAGGAGCACTTGCGCACCTCCCATATGAAGGCTGCCCGCGCCCCAGGCATACGTCAGGCCACTGCAGCATTTTCCGTTGATCCCATACCAGGTCGGAATGATCTGATGTGTATGGGTGAAGGCATGGAAGAACGGGCCGTAGCCCGGATACCAATTCTTGTGGAACGGAGTCTCGATAAGCGCCAGCGTATTGCTGGTGCCGTCCCGGACGTTTGAAATGCTGGCCGCGCCGTTGAAGCCGCCGAAAATTGACTTTGAGGTGTTCGGGTCGCGCGTGTAGTTGTAGTAGAAAGAATATTCACTGGTGTGGCTCACGAAACCGTAACTGACGCGATAGGCGTTTGCGATTCCATAGGCCCAGCCGGGTCCCGCCGTCCAGGGTTCGCTGTAGG
>JBLMWR010000235.1:0-5754 GCA_050257335.1 Deltaproteobacteria bacterium
CGAGAGTCTTCAAACCCGATTCGACCAGCAGGGCGGCCGTGAGCTCGTTGGCCACGTTCAACGAATAGTCGCCGATCAGCGGGACTTCCGGAAACCGCTCCTGAAAGAAACTGATCGCCGCCAGGTTGCGAACCAGAACTGCGTCAGGCCGGCAATGGGCGATCTGCAATAGCAGCCCTTCCTCCCCCGGCTTGATAATCCGCGGCGTCGCCAGCGCGACCGGCAGGCCGGCGGCCTTTGCCAGTTCGACGGCCGACTTCGAAAGTCGCACTTCCTCGAAGTCGCAGTACACGAGTGCCGGTCGCGGCAGCTCCAGCGGCGGGACCCAGTCGAGCACGGCCTGCAACTGATCGAGATTGCGACACAGAATGGCGAGGCGCGGTGCGGTCACCGACGTGGGGTGGAGCGGCAGCGCCGACCGCAGTTCGTCGAGGGCGGCCGTGTTGATCCGGTGTGCCGGCCGGTTCGTCCGACGAAGCTCGAGCAATTTCGCGACCAGCCGGCGCCGCAAACCGTTGAGAACGCTTTTGGGAACCATGACGGGAAGGCTCGCCGCGGGACCCGCGGTGCCAGTCAACTTGACGCCGGCCAAGTGAAAGGGCGTCCCCCCCAGCCGGCCGAACTGTTCGCGGACAAGTACGGCCGTCAGAGGATGCTTGCGGGCCGCCGCCAGTGGCTGCTCCCAGACGACTTCGGCCACCGCGCCAGTGTCATCACGGCCGACGACGCACAGATTGCCGCCCGCCTCTCCGGTGAATTCGACCGCGAGCGGAATGCGGGGGACAACCACATCCCCTGCGAAGGTCCGTTCCAGCCGGCGTCGCAGCTCCGGATCGTCGGTCCTCCACAGCATCGCTCCCGTCGCAACTGCCGCCAGATTCACATCCCCCCGCCCAAGCACAATCCGCAGACGCGTCACCTCTCCCCCTTTCGGCGCGGGTCCGCAATTCTTTCCCCCCCTTCGTAAGGGGGGAGCAGGGGGGGTCTCGTCGCGCGTCTTTTCCGCGCACGACGGACCGCGTTCACCCCAACCTTGGATGACCTCGACATCAAACACCCGGCCTCCCTGCTCATCCTGCTCCGGATGCCCTTCGTCGAACACGACTCCATCACCGGGCTTGAGCGGCAGCGCTTCGGCTGCTGCCGAATCGCACAATTTCGCGTCCACTTCGATCTCGACACCGTCGCGGGATACGCCAACCACGGTGCCGATTCGCACGCCGCGATTCTTGGGAAACCGCCCCTCGACGAGTTCCTGGTGGTTGACGCCGGCCAGAAACCCGTGCGTGAACCCGCGCGAGAAACTCTGCGCAAGATCGAGCTCCTGCTGGCGCATGATCTCGAAGGGCCGTTCCTCGATCGCCGCGTCGATCGCCGCGCGGTACGTCTGCGTCGTGGCAGCGACATAATGGGCGCTCTTCAACCGCCCCTCGATCTTCAGGCTCGTCACGCCCAATCTGGCCAGGTCTCCCACGAGGTCATAAGCCGCGAGGTCCTGCGGGCTGAGCAGATAGGCCTTGTCCCCCAGATCGACGAGCTTGCCGTCGACAAGCAGTTCGTACGGCTGCCGGCATGCCTGGGCGCACTGGCCGCGATTGGCGCTGCGCCCCCCGAGCGCTTCGCTCGTCAGGCACTGGCCGCTGTACGCCACGCACAACGCCCCGTGCACAAAAACTTCCAGAGGCATCGGTGTCTGCTCCGCAATTCGCCCGATTTCCTTCGTCGAAAGCTCCCGCGCCAGGATGACCCGCTCGACGCCAAGTTTGCGGACGAATTCGATTCCCCTCGCCTCGGTGAGAGTCATCTGCGTCGAGCCGTGAACGGGGAAATCGGGGGCCAGCCGCTTGATCAGCCGGACGATTCCCAGATCCTGTACGATGACGGCATCAGCGCCGGCGCGAATGATCGCCGTCAGGAATTCGACGGCTCGCGGCAATTCATCCGAAAACACGAGCGTGTTGAAGGTCGCATAACCCCGCACATTGTTGTCGTGCAGGAACTGCATCGTCGCCGGAAGCTGTTCCAGCGTAAAATTCGTGGCCCGGTGCCGGGCGTTGAAATCGGGAAGACCGAAATAGACTGCATCCGCCCCGTTGGCGACCGCCGCGCGCAGCGCCTCGTCGTCTCCCGCCGGCGAGAGGAGCTCAGGAGTTCGGAAATGGGGCTGAATGTCGGTCACTTCGGGTTCACGGCGCGATTGTTGGCGAGCGGCCGGCGTCAGCCGGCTGGTGGGACAGAACGGCGCTTATGCGGGAAGAGCGGTTTCGAGCGCCCTTTGGCGTACAAACACACCAACGGCCCCCCGCTCACCAGGAAAAGCTACACTTGAGTCTACTCGCTCGAACTCGCGGGGAGAATGCCGCAGCTATTCGTGGGCGCCGTCGTGCAACGGCTCCGGCAACCAGAAACTGGCAACGACGCCGACGGCATACACGATCAACCCCGTCGTCGCCGCAGCGTAAGCCAAGCTGCCCGGCGGCGTCATTCCAGTCAGATGAGATACAAAAATCGGGCCGAAAACCAGGCCGGTCAGTGCGTTGGCTGCGGTTCCTACCATTCGCCCCCCGACATTGGCTGCAAATCCTTCGCCAGTGCCGCGCAAGTGGACCGGGTAAACTCGCGGGAGGTAATTGCCCCAAAAGCTGAATTGTGCAACCGTGAGAAATCCCACCACAAAAATGCCGATTTTCAACAAGCCGAGATTATCGGTATGGAGGGCATCGAGGATGGATTGGGGAACCTTCCCGGCCGCCGGAAACAGAAAGACCAGCGGCACCAGGAACAGGCCTGGAACCTGAAACAATCGCAGCAAGCGACCGCGGCGCACGATTCGGACGGCAAGCCATGCCAGTGCAAATCGCCCAAACAGACCGCCGAATTCCTGCCAGAGCTGGACAGTCTTCACCACGTCCTGCTGATCCTTGTTGAGTTCCCGAATCTGCTGCTTAAGTTCCTTTGCCTGCGGCGAATTGGCTTCGGCTTTGTCCAGTTCTTTGCGCAACTTCGGCAACGGTGCCCAAGCCTTGTTCAGCCCAGGAACGATTTGGGGGGTGAATTGAATCGCACCGAACGCGGCCCCATAACTGCACGCAAACAACAGGGCCGTGACGATCGTCGTTCGCAAATGCGATTGTTCAAAGAGCGCACCGACGCGGGGCCGCTGCAGAGTACCTGCCGCGCGCTTCTGAGCCCACACGGGAGACTCCGGAAGAAAGGGCCGAATGACAATTAGGGGAAGCGCTGGAATCACCCCCGAAATCAGGGTGTAGCGCCAGACGGAATGGTCCCCAAAAATCGCCGGAAACGAACCTCCATAGCTGTTGCATAAACCGTACGCCACCGTAACCAACAGGCCTCCCACAGATGAGAACGCCTGCGTATAGCCCAGCACCGCCTCGCGGCGCCGCGGGTCGGGGAACAATTCGGCGAGCCATGCAACAGCCGCAACGAATTCGACACAGACGCCGATGAAGGTGGTACACCGGAGCACGAGCAGCATCTCGGGAGTAGTGCTGAAGCCTGCGGCCAGCGCAGAGATCGCATACAGCAAGATGCTCCAGGTGAGCACGCGACGACGACCGAACCGGTCGGTCAGGTAGCCACCCAAAAGGCCGAAGGTCCCGCCGCACAGCGCGCTCCCCCACATAATGTAGGAATTCCATGCCAGGACTGCTCGGAACCCCGTGTCCGTATCCGGATCGACGTGCAGCAACTCCGCCAGCGCCGGCCGTGCAATCAGCGGCATCATCAGTAACTCATAAATATCGAATGCGAAGCCAATTGCGGCGATACAACAGATCAGCCATTGCACGCCGGTCAGACGAGGAGCGGTAGAATTCGGAGTGAGTTCAGGCATCATGCGATCCGGGGCGGGAACGGGGAGCCCGGGGTTGCCGCCGGGCGGGGTGAGCTTTCGCTGTCGTTCAGATCAAGCAACTTTAGTCGGACGTGCGCCGGTTTGCCAGTCACAGCAATGCGCTGGACCGGGCGAGCCGCATGCCGGTGGCACGCCGAACTTGTCCCTCGATTTGCCTGTCGCTCCCATTTCGCTAAACTTCGGCTTTAATGGATTGGTTCCCGGCAGTGCATTTGCCGCGAACGCCACGCGAAATGAATCGAGTGTCTGCTTCGACCGCACCTGCCGGCTCTTCTTCCTCCACGCTGGCTTCCAATGGAGCGCTCATCCGGCGAATGCTGGCGCTGAGTTGGCGCTATCGCTGGGGGTGCATGCGACTCCTGGCGCTGCAGGGGATCCTGCTATGGACCGCGCTGGCCGCGCTGGACCTCTCGGGCGTGGGAATCGACGTGGTGCTGTTCCACGCCGGCGCGGCGAAGCGCCCGGCGCTCTACCCGTTCGGACTGGCACCGCCGGCAAGCTGGCCTCCGCTGGCGGAGATCGGGTTGATCGCCGGTGCCATTCTGCTGCTGGCGATCGGCCGTGGTTTCTTGAACTACATTTACGCCGTCGAATCGGGGAAGCTGATTCATGAGCAGATCGTCGTCGATCTGCGAGCGCGCGTTTACGACAAGCTGCAGCGCCTGAGCTTTCGCTTCTTCGACGCCAATTCCACCGGGGCGATCATCAATCGCGTGACGAGCGACGTGCAGTCGGTCCGGGCGTTCGTGGACGGCGTGATCATCCAGCTTGTGATTCTCGTCCTGTCCCTCGTGTGCTATCTCGTCTATATGCTGCGGATCGACGTGGGAGTGACGCTGGCCTGCCTGGCGACGACGCCGGTCTTGTGGGTCGTGACGATGATCTTTTCGCGGCTCGTCCGGCCGGCGTACGACCGGACGCGCGACCTGGTGGACCACGTCGTGCTCACCCTGGCCGAGAACATTCAGGGCGTGCACGTCGTGAAGGGGTTCGGCCGGGAAAGAGAGGAAATCGCCAAATTCGGCTCGGCGGTGCAGGCGGTCGAAGAGCAGCAGCAATCGATTTTCTGGAAGGTCAGCCTCTTCACCCCGGCCATCGGTTTTCTCACGCAGTTCAACGTTTTCGTCCTGCTGGCCTATGGGGGCTGGCTGGTGACGCAGGACCGCCTCGCGCTGGGGACGGGCCTGGTGGTGCTCACCGGCCTGCTGACGCAATTCGCCAGCCAGGTGGCCAACCTGACCAACATCACCAACAGCGTCCAGCAGAGCCTCAGCGGGGCGCGGCGCGTGTTCGAGGTGCTGGACGCGCCGGTCGAGATCCAGAGCCCTGCCGATGCCATTCCACTGCCGCGGGCACGGGGCGCCGTGGCGTTCCAGAACGTTTCGTTCGCCTACGACGCCGGGACTCCGGTGCTGCAAGATGTGAGTTTTTCCGTCGAGCCGGGAGAATGCGTGGCGATTCTGGGGGCGACGGGGGCCGGCAAAAGCACTCTCTTGTCTTTGATCGCCCGCTTTTATGATCCGACCGCCGGCCGCGTGCTGGTCGACGGGATCGACGTTCTCCGGTTGAATGTCGACGACCTCCGCCGGAATCTCGGGATCGTCTTTCAGGAGAGTTTTCTGTTCAGTAACACCATCGCCGCAAACATCGCCTACGGAGAGCCCGGCGCCACACGCGAGCAGATCGAGCGGGCCGCGAAGATCGCCTGTGCACACGAATTCATCGTCGCCGCGCCAGACGGCTACGACGCGGTGCTCGGCGAAGGGGGAATGAACCTGTCGGGGGGACAGCGGCAACGGCTGGCCATCGCCCGGGCGCTGTTGCTCGACCCGGCGATCCTCCTGCTGGACGACCCTGCCGCAGCCATCGACCCGCAC
>JBLMWR010000236.1:0-4573 GCA_050257335.1 Deltaproteobacteria bacterium
GGATTCACGACATTTTCCGGGCGGCGGCCCGACAGGACATCAACCACCTGCCGCGCCACGCGCGTCCGCAGCTCGATCAGCGATTCGACCGACGCGAACGCGGCGTGGGGCGTGACGATCACCCGCTCGTGTTGCATCAGGGGGGTCGCCAGATCAGGCGGCTCGGGGTCGAACACGTCGAGTGCCGCTCCGGCAAGGAGGTTTCTTTCGAGCGCCTGCCACAGACCGGCGTGATCGATCAGCCCCCCGCGGGCCGTGTTGATCAAATACGCCGATCGTTTCATTTTTTCGAACTGCGGCAGTGACAGCAGATGCCGCGTGGCCGGAGTCAGCGGCGCGTGAAGCGAGACGAAATCGCTTTCGACGAGGAGTTCATCGAGCGCGAGCATCCGGCAGCCGGTGCCGTGGTCGTTGCCGGACGCGGTGTGGGCGATTGCCTCCAGCCCCAGAGCCCGGGCCTTGCCGGCGAGGTTCCGGCCGATGCGCCCCAGGCCCACGAGGCCCAGCCGCTTGCCGGCCAGGCGCGGCATCGCAGGGCCGCTCTGCAGGCGGTATTCCCCGTGCTTCGTGCGGGCATGGAAAAAAGCAATCTTGCGGGCGCACGCCAGGAGCAGCGCCAGGGCATGGTCGGCCACTTCGCCAACACAGTAGTCCGGGACGTTCGTGACCGGGATTTTGAGCTCGGTCGCCGTCGCCACGGAAATGTTGTCGAGTCCGATTCCAGTGCGGCAGATGACCCGGCAGCGGCGCGCGGCACGCACGACCGCCGGGGTGACGCCGGCCCAGTTCGTGATGATGGCGTCGGCATCGGCAGCCATGGCACAGAGCGCCGCTTCGCTCGTTGCCGCTGCTTCCACGACCTCGATTCCGGCGGGTTCGAGAATCCCGCGCTCAATGGCCGTGTCGGGCCAGGCCCGATCGGTCAGCAGGGCGTGGAAGGAACCGCGAGTGGCAGGCATTCAGGATCGGGTTGCGGGGTCGAAGCGGCGGGTGGCCGGGGCAGCGAAACGGGGTCCAGGCACGGAGCGCGTTGAGCGGGTGCAAACGGTGCTGCCGATGCACTCGCAGAAACGACGATGCCCCGGAGGGTCAAGTTCGCCCGGACGTACCGGGGCATCGCAAGTTCGCGTGAGGTCCACCGGGGGCGATTGAGGGTTCACTCTGCGTTGATCGCGGTCGAACAACTGCGACTGCCCCGGCCAACCCGCGGGCAGACGCTGTTTGCGGGCCTCTTACGACGCGGCGAGTTCGGCCATCCGCTGGGCGGGGACGACCAGACGATCCCAGTTCTTGAGCATGTAATCGGGCGGTCCCCCCTTCCTCGCGACGACCTGTGCGACCTCGACGGTCGGCACCATCTCAATCGCGTCCCAGGGGCAGACCGTCAATTCGTACGGGTCGCTCTTCTTGGTTGGAATGTGCACGCACACCTCGCACCCGACGCAGCGCTCGACATCGATCTCGCACCACGATTGCAGGACCGGTATGGTTTCGCCGGCCACCTTATAGATGCAGTCGACAGGACACACCTCGAGGCACGCCTCGCACCCGGTGCAGTTGTCGGCGTTGATGACTGCGACTTCTTTGGGAAGTTTCTTTCGCGATCCGCTTTTCGCCATGGGATCCACCTTAACCCGGATTATTTCACGCTGCTGCACCCGCCTGGAGCGCGAGCGAAGCCGGGTTGACGCACTCCCCCGCTCGCGCTTCGGGTTGGTATTTTCACACCGTGGCCTCAATTTCCAGAAGAATTCTATAAATAACGCCTCGGCAGAACAATTCGCCTCCTTACAGCCTTGGTTGAATTCCCACAATTGCGAATGTCGGACCGGCCCCAGCCGACAGTCTGTAAATGATTATCGGGCACCGGTTTACTTCAGGCATGCCTTGATATTGACCCTCCCGCCACAAGGGGCGTACCATTCTCCGCTTTTTGCGCCGTACAAGGTTGTGAAAAAATCGAGCCAGGGGGACTTCCAAATGAAAATGCGGGAGTGCCGCATTTTCATTGGACCACCCCGCAGTCGTTCCTGTGCGTTCCCCAATGCCAAACTGGAAAATGTGTTACGTTGCGCTGCGTGTGGAGTGTATGAGAAAACCCTGAAACGGGTTTTCTCATACACTGTCCCGCTGCTTCAATTTTTTCACTCCCTCATCTCCGCGAGCCCCATGTTCACGCGATTCTCCAGTTTGCCGTGGTTGCCGTGCATTCTTGCCGGTGCGCTGGCGGCTCGCATGGCGGCGGCAGTGGTCGTGCAACATTGGGTCGAAAGAACGCCGGGACGGCTCTGCCTGATCGAAGGCGACGCGAGCGGCTACTGGCAACTGGCCCGGCACGTGGTCCGCGGAGAGGACTTTTCGATTTATGTTCCGCCGCGCTATGTCGAGCGGATGCCTGGTTTTCCGCTGCTCTTGGCGGCGGGGATGAAGCTGGTTGGCGAACGGCTGTTGTGGATACGGATGCTGCTGGCGGTTGTGGGGACCGCAGCCTGCGGGCTGGTGTATTGCCTGGGCCGGGAACTTTTCAATCCGACCATTGGACTCGTCGCCTGTTTCCTCGCCTCGGTCTCTCCCGTGTTCATCGTCTTCAGCGTGCTGTTCCTGAGCGAGACGTTCTTCGCTCTGGGACTTCTTTCGAGCCTCCTGGCACTCGTGAAATTCGTTCAGATCGAAACACAGCCCGGCTCAATCGCGTCGCCACGGCGGCTCCCGGGTCTGGCCGCGATCGCCGGACTCCTTGCCGGAGCCGCGACCCTAATCCGCCCCACGTGGATCCTGGTCGCCCCGGTCTTCGCTGTGATTTACCTCGTCGCGCCGGGCGCCCGGAAGGCAAGGCTCGTCCCAGCGGCACTGGTTCTGGCGGCACTGGGCCTCGCGCTGGCTCCCTGGACGATTCGGAACTACCGCATCACCGGGCATTTTGTCCCCACGACCTTGTGGGTCGGGCCCAGCCTGTATGACGGACTGTCTCCGCAGGCAACCGGAGTTAGCGACATGCAGTTCGTCGAGACCGACGGTCTGTACAAGCGGCCGGGAATGTCAGAATACGACAACGACCGGCATTATCGCCGGCTGGCTTTCGACTTTGTGAAGGCACACCCTCTGCGTACTTTCGAACTGGCGGGTATCAAGCTGGGGAGGTACTGGAGTCCTGTCCCCAACGCTGAACAGCTCGGCCAATGGGCGATCCGCCTGGGAGTGGGGCTGTTCGAACTGCCTGTGCTGCTGCTGGCGGCGGCGGGCTTGTGGCGGACGCGGGGCTCTCCGGCGAAGTGGCTGGTCTCCGCCGGACCCGTCTTGTACTTCGCCCTCGTCCATGCCGTGTTTGTCGGCTCTGTGAGGTATCGCCTGCCGGCCGAGTACGCGCTGCTGATACTCACCGCCGTCGGCATTCGATGGATGGGCCGGAAATCCAAGCCAACAGAAGATGTGACGTAAAGGCAGTGATGAGGAACCACGAAAGAAGCGAAAGGCACGAAAAGAAAGATGCGGAAAGCGCCGGAGGGGGCGAAGTCCATGAATTTCAAGAACACGAAGAACGGCGGACAACGCGGATAAGCGCGGATCAATACGGACGAGGTGAACTGGCCCCTCCGCGCGTATCCGCGTCATCCGCGGTTAAATTCGCATTGGTTCCGGCCGAAGGCCAGGCTGGGAATTTCGTGGTTTCCCTCTTTCTCTGTTATTGGATCATCACCGGCGCCGCGAAGTGAAAACGATCCGCAAAACCATAAAATGGATCTTCCTTCTGCTGCTGGGCGGCGCGGCCGGCGGGGGAGGATTCGCATTCTATTTCTGGAGCCAGAGCGACGAGCTCCTGCGGCAGACGCTGCTCGACCGGCTGCATGAGATGGCTCCCGGCTGGGAGGTGAGCATCACCCGGGCGCGATTCGGTCTTTTCGGAAGGATCCACGTCTACGATCTCAGCCTGAAAGCCGGCGACGGGTATTCGACGCTGCTCCACATCCCTGAGGGTGTGCTCACCGTCGATCGGGAGCACCTGGCCGACCCGCAACCGCCGATTCAGCACGTGCGGTGGATCCGGCCGAAGCTGTTCCTCGAACGCGACGCGAGCGGGAAGTGGAACTGGGAGAAGCTCCCTCCGCTGAACCTGCCCAAAAACGTCATTCCCGAGTTTCACGCAGAACGGATGGCGGTGGCGGTCGTGTTTCATGATTCGCCGTCGAGAAAAGAGGTGCAGACCACTTCCGACGACGTGACCGTGCAGATGATACCGAAGGCGGCCCGGCAGTATCTGGTGAAAGCGACGGCGAAACTCAGTCATTCCGACGGAATCAGCGCCGAAGGGACCTGGCAGATCGATTCCGGAACGTTCGATCTGAAAGGGCAGATCAGTAATCTGCAGATCGACGCGGCGCTCTCGCAACTGGCGGCGGAATTTTCCCCGGAATATCGTGCGGGGCTGGCGCGTCTGAAGACGCGGCTCGACCAGTTCGCCGCGGGCGCCGAAACGGCTGAAGCCGCCGTCCGGCCCGAGCCCCCCGCGCCGGCCCCGGGTGCGGCCGATCGCACCGTGCCGGTCGACGTCGTCGCTGCAATGGGGTTGTCGGCC